>CAZKGE010000201.1:0-317 GCA_964552065.1 uncultured Oscillospiraceae bacterium
CGACGAGGCCCGCGCGCAAGCCGCGCTGGAGAAGGCCGAGCGGGAGCTGAAGCAGAAGCAGAGCTTTATCGAGCACCGCAAGAACGAGCTCTCGATCGGCCGCGCGCTTCTGCGCATCCGCATCAAACACAGATAGAAAAAGGGCGCCATTCCGGCGCTTCCGGCGTGTCAAAAAAGGGGGCTCGGTGGCTTTGCCCCCGGAGGTTCTCATCCGCCGCCAGCGACATGTGCGGTGGCGGCGGAAAGCCTTGCGTGGCAAGGCTCTCTTCTCAGGAACGGCCGGCCGTGCCGTAGGCACAGGATGTTCCTGCAGACCT
>CAZKGE010000201.1:327-834 GCA_964552065.1 uncultured Oscillospiraceae bacterium
TTTTGCCGCCCGAAAATCCGAAGGACGAGAGGCAAAAAGCGGTTGTCCCGTCAATAAACCGGTTTTTCGACGGACCGCAGGCGCCATTTCGGCGCTTCGGTACCGATATCGGTCAGGGTCGCCTTGACGCGGTCGTCCGGCATCGAGTAGCGCTGCGACAGATAGCGCAGCGCCGCGCCGAGCTCCGAATCCGGCCCGCCGTACTGCGCCATCAATAGCTTAGCCATGCGCGGGTCGGGTCTTGTAATGTTGACGGGATACTCCAGTTGCCTATCATAAATCCACATACGGTTTCCCCCTTATCGGTCCCAGGCCCATTTTTGGAAGACCCAGCTGCCAACGTCGAAGGGAGACGAGCCGAAGTTCATCAGCGGCCCGTACTGCCGCTCGTATTTCTGCGTCAGCATACAGAGCTTGTTGGCGTAGCAGTTGAAGTCGGCTTTGGCGGCCTCGTCGTCCGGATGCGTATCCAGATAGATGTTTAAATCGATGCAGGCGAACCGTGCC
>CAZKGE010000201.1:844-3669 GCA_964552065.1 uncultured Oscillospiraceae bacterium
GAGGTTCAGTTCGACGCAGACAAAGCGCGCTTCCTGAATCATGTTGAGCAGGCACTGCTTATTTTCGTCCATCAGCAGCACCCCCCCGCGTAGCGTGAAACCAGTTCGGGGAACAGCGTTCCTTTGCGCAGCGCCTCGCCGGGCATAAAGCCCGCGCGGTACTGCTGCGTGGGGAAGTAGATCCGCGCCAGCTGGCAGCCCGCCGTGCCGGACGCCGGATCGTCCATATCGCCGCAAACGTCGCCCGCGACGACGATGCAATCGGCGTCGAGGGGGTTTACGGGGTCTCCGCCGGTAAAACAGCAGGTATCGGCGGAGCATGTCGTGTTTTGAGCCATGTATTCGTCCTCCTACAGTCGAATTCGCTGTAGTGCATAGTATGATGTGCCGCGCTCGTTGCGTGAAATGAAAATCCTTGGAATATGGCTTGACAGGGAGTATCCCGAGCGGCTATAATGCTAAAGATATAGAGACCGGAGGTGAGCCTGTTGAACTGTACAAGGGCCTTGGTTCACAGAGAGGTTCTCCACAAAAAAATACGCGCGTCATTCGCCGCTTTTGCCTCCCCATCCGTTGGATGAAGGAAGCAAAGGCGGTTTTTTTCTGTCGGCGGAAGGACAAGGAGGGAACGGTTTGGGCAAGCAGGCGATGTTTAAGGTCCAGAAAAACGAGGTGATCGCACCCGGCGTGCACCGTCTTGTTCTTAAAGGGGACACCAGCGCATGCACCGCGCCGGGGCAGTTCGTCAACATCCTGATGAAGGACGTCTATCTGCGCCGCCCGATCTCAATCTGCGAGTACGACGATCAGACCGTCACGCTCGTGTTCCGCAGGCTCGGCAAGGGCACGGAGATCCTGGCCGCGCGCAAGCCCGGCGACGAGCTCAACGCGCTCGTGGGCATGGGCAACGGCTACACGGTGCCGGAGGGTATCTCGCGGCCGCTCGTGGTCGGCGGGGGCCTCGGCACGCCGCCGCTGTACGCGCTGAGCAAGCTGCTGATCGAAAAAGGCAAGGCGCCGATCGTGCTGCTGGGCTTTCGGACCGCGAACGACGTGTTTTACGACGACCGCTTTCAACTGCTCGGCTGCCGCGTGATCGTCTGCACGGACGACGGTACGCGCGGGGAACAGGGCATTGCGGCGCTGTACGCAAAGAACCTCGAGGGGCAGTACGACTACTACTACGCCTGCGGGCCGGTGCAGATGCTGCGCACGCTCTACGACACCTGCCCGACCGACGGGCAGATGAGCTTCGAGGAGCGCATGGGCTGCGGGTTCGGCGCGTGCATGGGCTGCACGTGCAAGACCAAGTTCGGCAACAAGCGCATCTGCGTCGACGGGCCGGTGCTGTCCAAGGGGGAGATCATATGGCAGAACTAGGCGTAGAGCTCTGCGGACTGCATCTCAACAATCCGATTATCCCCGCGAGCGGCACGTTCGGCTACGGCCGCGAGTTTACGGAGTTTTACGACATCAACCTGCTCGGCTCGTTCGTGTTCAAGGGCACAACCCGCGAGCCGCGCTTTGGCAACCCCACGCCGCGCATCGCGGAGTGCTCGAGCGGCATGCTCAACTCCGTGGGGCTGCAGAACCCCGGCATCGACGCGGTAATCAACGAGGAGCTGCCGCATCTTGCCACATTTTTCCACAAACCCGTGATCGCGAACATCAGCGGCTTCTCGCCCGAGGAGTTTGAGTACTGCTGCGAAAGGATCGACCGCGAGCCGCAGGTCGGACTGATCGAGGTCAACATCAGCTGCCCGAACGTGCGCCACGGCGGCATGGCGTTCGGCACGTCGCCGGAGTCGGCGGCGGACATCACGCGGCGCGTCAAGAAGGTGACCACAAAGCCCGTCCTCATGAAGCTCAGCCCGAACGTGACGGACATCGTATCGATCGCCAAAGCCTGCGAGGACGCGGGCGCGGACGGCCTGAGCCTGATCAACACGCTCCTCGGTATGCGCATAGACATCCGCACCAAGAAGCCCGTGCTCGCCAACACCGTGGGTGGGCTGTCCGGCCCCGCGGTGTTCCCGATCGCGCTGCGCATGGTATACCAGGTTTCGCAGGCGGTCAAAATCCCGGTCGTGGGCATCGGCGGCGTCGCGTCGGCGTTCGACGCGATCGAGATGATGCTCGCGGGCGCGACCGCGGTGCAGGTCGGCTCCGAGAACCTGCGCAGGCCCTACGCGTGCAAGGACATCATCGAGGATCTGCCGAAGGTCATGCGCATCTACGGCATCGAGCGGCTTGCCGACATTGTGGGCGCCGCCTGGAAGGGACAGAACGCGGACCAAACATGAAGGAGGATTTCATGAGCAATCGAGACGTCATCATCGCCTGCGACTTTGCAAGCGGCGCGGAAACGCTCGCGTTCCTGAACGCGTTTTCCACAAAAAAACCGTTCGTCAAGATCGGCATGGAGCTGTTCTATGCCGAGGGGCCGGACATCGTCCGGCGCATCAAATCGCGCGGGCATCGGATCTTCCTCGACCTGAAGCTTCACGACATCCCGAACACCGTCAAGAAGGCCATGGCCTCGCTCTCCGGCCTCGGCGCCGACATGGTGAACCTGCACGCCGCCGGCGGCTCCGCGATGATGCGCGCCGCCTGCGAGGGACTCGGCGACGCGCGCGCGCGCACGGTGCTGATTGCGGTCACGCAGCTGACTTCAACGAGCGAGCAGACGCTGCGCGAGGAGCTTCTGATTGACCGCCCGATGGAGGAGACCACCGTCGCGTACGCGAAGAACGCCGCGGCAAGCGGCCTCGACGGCGTGGTCTGCTCGCCGCTCGAGGCGGCCGCGGTCAAGCGCGCCTGCGGGG
>CAZKGE010000202.1:0-3657 GCA_964552065.1 uncultured Oscillospiraceae bacterium
AACTCGTCCATGTGCTCCTTGGACGGTCAGCCGAACTGCGCCATCAGCGCGTCGAGGTGCCTGTCGCCCGCAGGTTCGTCGCCGTCCGCGGGGATGATGTCGCCCATGATTTCGCCGCCGCTGATGCCGGAGTGCAGGATGCCGAAGCGCTCGCATTTCAGCGCGGAAACGACGGGGAGCACGCCGGTGGAGCCGCAGTACGTCATCTGCCCTTCGTTGGCCGCGGCGAACGCGTCGCGGTCGAGGATGAAGCTGCCGTTGTCCATCGAATAGAACAGATGCGGCACGCCGTAGTGCGCCGCCACGCGCTGCGAAATCTCCTGGTCGAGCGAGCCGGACTGCGAATATGTGAACGTAAGATCGTCGGCAAAGCCGAGCTGATACGCGCGCACCATCACGCAGCGCGAGTCCATGCCGCCGGACAGCGAAGCAAACTGCCGGTAGCCGGCGTCCGCGTTCTTCTCGTACTGGAGGCGCACCGCGTCCGTAAACAGCGCGTCGATGCGCTCGACCGCCTCGTCAACGTTCGTCCGACGGTTGAGGACGGGGAAGGGCAGGCAGCGCTCACGCACATCGCCGTCGATCATCAGATAGCGGTATGGCCGCAGGTATTTGATCTCGTCGACGTAGGTGATATCCTCCCAGAGCACGCCGGTCGCCGTCATCATGGCCACGCCGAGCGGGTCGACCGTGAACGGGGCCTTGAGCCGCTTGAGCGCGTCCACAAGCTCGAAAAAGCTCGTGGAAAACAGGAAGTCCTCGCCGTTCCGATAGGTATAGACGGGGAGCTTTGAAAGCTTGTCATTAAACAGCAGCAGGCTGTTTGCCGCTTTGTCGTAGATGGCGACCAGATACGCGCCCTTCAGCAGCGTGACCGCGTGCTCCGGGCCCTCCGCGTACGCGGCCGAAAGCGCCTCAAACAGCGTCTTTTTGCCGGTCTCGGCCAGGATGCGCTTGTGGTTGAGCACGTAGCCGCAGACCGCGATTTTGACGGCCGCATCCTCGAAAATGAAGTGATCCTCCGGGAATTTGACCAGTTCGGAGCCGAAATACAGTCCGAACGGTTCATTGAACCGTTCGGCGTCCGCCGTCAGCGCGGCCAAAAGCTGCGCGCCGTTGTTCTTTGAAAAATACCCGTACATGTTGCTATGCGGCGAATCGCTCCGCCCTCCTCCATAAAAAATTACTCTCCATTATACCATGCCGGAAAGAATATACAATATTACATCCGTATCATTTGTTGCGCTCACAAAAAAACACGCCCGCAAGAATGCGGGCGCGCCGGAATCCGGGTTCAATGTTTGATGCCGCAGCGCCTGTTTCTACGCGCCGAGCTTCTCGAGCGCCGCCATCTTCAGGCTCGTGCAGAACACCTCGATGGCTTCCGTCAGCTCCTCGAGCGGGGGATAGGAGGGCGCGATGCGGATGTTCGTGTCGAGCGGATCGACGCCGCCGGGATAGGTCGCGCCCGCGCCGGTCATCGTCACGCCGGCCTCCTTGCACAGCGCCAATGTGCGCTTTGCGGTGCCGGGCATGGCGTTGAGGCTGACGAAATAGCCGCCCTTGGGTTCGTGCCAGCTCGCGATGCCGAGCGGACGAATCTCCTTCTCGAGCGCGGCGAGCACGGCGTCGAACTTCGGCTTCATGATCGCCGCGTGCTTTGCCATGTGCTTAAGCGTGGTCGCCTTGTCCTTGAGGAAGCGCACGTGCATCAGCTGGTTGACCTTGTTGTAGCCGATGGTCTGGAAGCTCATC
Organism: uncultured Oscillospiraceae bacterium; assembly: GCA_964552065.1. Lineage (GTDB taxonomy): Bacteria > Bacillota > Clostridia > Christensenellales > CAG-138 > CAZKGE01. The sequence continues at coordinate 1,756 of CAZKGE010000202.1, forward strand.
AGCTTGAGGACGTAGGCAAGGTTCTCCTCGCTCGCGGCCATGCACGACACGCCCGCGCCCGCGAACGTAACCTTGGACGTGGACGCAAACTCGTATACCATATCGGGGTTGCCGGCCTCGCGGCAGAGCGCGAGGATGTCCAAAAACGCAGGGTCCTCGCCCTCGAACGTGTGGATGCAGTACGCGTTGTCCCACATGATCGCAAAGTCCTTTGCGGCGGGCTTCATCGCGGCGATCCGCTTGCAGACGGCCTCGCTGTAAATAAACCCGTCGGGATTGCTGTACTTGGGCACGCACCACATGCCCTTGACGGCCGGGTCCTTGATATATCGCTCAACCTGCTCCATATCCGGGCCGTCCGCGTTCAGCTCGATCGGGATCAGCTCCATGCCGAACGACAGCGAGAGGTTGAAATGCCGGTCATAGCCCGGATACGGGCAGAGGAATTTCACCTTTGGAAGGCGCGCCCACGGCGTTTCGCTGCGGAGCAGGCCGTGCGTGTACGCCTTGGCGATGAGGTCGTACATCAGGTTCAGGCTCGCGTTGCCGCCGATGAGCACCTGCTCGGGCCGAACGTCCAAAATGTCCGCAAACAGCTTGCGGCACGAGGCAAGGCCTGCCAGCTCGCCGTAGTTGCGCGAGTCGACGCCGTCCATGTCGTAGTCGTCGTCCACAAGCTTTAGCATGCCGTTCGAGAGCGCGAGCTGCTTCGTCTCCGGCTTGCCGCGCGCAAGGTTCAGCTTCAGGTTCCGTTCTTTGAGCGCCTCATACTGCCGGCGAACGCCTGCGTATTCCTCCGTAAGCTGCGCCTTGCCGAGGGTTTTGTACTGCATGTCCTACCATCCTCCTTACTGATTCAACCGTTTTTTCATTGTCTTCTCAACGGCGTTGAGAATATTTTCATACCCGGTGCAGCGGCACAGGTGCCCGGCAAGGAGCTTTCTCAGCTCATTGCGCGAGTACAGTTTACCGCTCTCCAGGATTTCCACCGCGCTCATGACCATGCCCGGCGTGCAGAAGCCGCACTGCACCGCGGCCTCGTCGATAAACGCCTGCTGGATGTCGGCAAGCTCGCCGCCCGGGCCGAGCAGGCTCTCGAGCGTGCGCACGTCCTTGCCGTCGGCCCAGACCGCGAGGTAGATGCAGGAGTTGAAGCATTCGCCGTCGATCAGCACGTTGCACGCGCCGCACTCGCCGACCTCGCAGCCCTTCTTGACCGACGTTAACCGAAAATCGTTCCGTAACAAATCCGTCAGCGACGCGCGCACGTCCACGACGCGCTCGACCGTCTTGCCGTTGAGCGTAAAGGAAATAGCCTTCGTCTGCATTATAAAACACCTCCCGCGCGGGATACGGCCTCGGCAAGCGCACGCCGCGCCGTCTCCAGGATGATGTGCAGCCGGAACTCCGCCGTTGCGCGCCAGGACGTGCGGGGCTTGACGTCGCTTTTAACGCTGTCCGCAAACAGCTCGACGGTCTCTCGGCTCACCGGCTTGCCTGTTGCCGCCTGCTCCGCGGTCCGCGCGCGCATGGGCACCGGCCCGGCGACGCCGAAGGCGACCCGCGCCCGCTCGATGGTCCTCTTATCCGCAGACAGCACGACGTTGACGGAGCAGCCGATCGTGGCGATGTCCATCGCGTTGCGCATCGAATACTTGATGTAATGGCCGAAGCAGTTTTCGTAGCTCGATTTCGGAATCAGAATCGCGGTCACGAGCTCGCCGTGCGCGAGCGCGACCTTGCCGGGGCCTGTATAGAACTGCGTGATCGGCAGCGCGCGGACGCCGTTCTTTCCGGTGATCTCGACAATCGCGTCGTACGCCATCAGCGTCGACGCGGAGTCCGCACTCGTCACGCCGTTTGAAATGTTGCCGCCGATCGTGCCGATGTTGCGGACCTGCG
>CAZKGE010000203.1:0-3633 GCA_964552065.1 uncultured Oscillospiraceae bacterium
TGCTTGCCGGCAACTCAGCCGGCAACGACATGCGCTTCTACTGGGAGAAGGTCGAGTCTGCGGGCAACTTCTGCAACAAGATCTATAACGCCGCGCGCTTCGTGCTGATGAACCTGGACGAGGACGCGACGGACGCGTTCGACGAGGGCAGGCTTGAGATTGCGGACAAATGGATACTAAGCCGCCTAAACCGCGTGATCGGCGAGGTGACGGACAATCTCGACCGCTTCGAGCTCGGCCTTGCCGCGCAGAAGGTGTACGATTTTGTCTGGACCGAATACTGCGACTGGTACATCGAACTGGCCAAGCCGCGCCTGTACGGCGAGGACGATGCGGAGAAGGGGACAGTATCCGCCGTGCTCGTGCATGTGCTCAAGAGCGCGCTCAAGCTTCTGCACCCGTTCATGCCGTTCGTCACGGAGGAGATCTATACAAAGCTCCCCGGCTCGGACGAGACGATCATGCTCGCCGCGTGGCCCGAGACGAATCCAGGCTATGACTTTGCCGAGGACTGCGCGTGCATGGAGGCGGTCATGGAGATCGTGCGCAGCGTGCGCAACGTGCGCGCGGAGCGTAAGGTGCCGGCGCAGCAGAAGATCAGCATGAAGCTGCTCGTCGATCCGGCGGCCCGTGAGCGCTTCGAGAGCGTGATGCCCGCCGCGACGCGGTTAGCCGGCGCAGGCGCGATCGAGATCGTGACCGGCGCCGTCATGCCCGGCAAAACGGACGTGCACCTCGTCTCGGCGCATGCGGAGGCCTTCATTCCGCTTTCGTCGTTGGTCGACTCGGATAAGGAGCGCGAGCGGCTCGAAAAGGAGATCGAGCGGCTGCGCGGGGATATGGCAAGGACCGAGGGCAAGCTGCAAAACGCCGGCTTTACCGCAAAAGCGCCTGCCGAGCTCGTGGAGAAGGAGCGGGAGAAGCTGGCCGAGACCGCCGAGATGCTCAAAAAACTGGAGCAGCGGCTGACAAGCCTTGCGGAAGAATAGGGGACCGGCTGCGTTTTTTCGGGACCGTTGCAGCGGGGCTTACGGCACCGCCGAGATGCTCAAAAAACCGGAGCAGCGGCTGGCAAGCCTTGCGGAAGAATAGGGGACCGGCTGCGTTTTTGCGGGACCGTTGCAGCGGGGCTTACGGCACCGCCGGGATGCTCAAAAAACCGGAGCAGCGGCTGGCAAGCCTTGCGGAAGAATAGGGGACCGGCTGCGTTTTTGCGGGACCGTTGCAGCGGGGCTTACGGCATCTGCCGGAAGCCCCGCTGTCTATCCCAATCGCGTTATCAAAACCGGCGCTGCATTCAAGGAGTCATGCGCGCCAATTGCATGGCTGCTTCTTACTCTCCGCGCCTGCCGCCCTCGAAGAACAGCGCGACCGTGCCGCAGCCCGTATGCGAGCCGATCGTGGTGCCGACCCAGTTGATCTCAACCTTGCCGTTGAGCTTCGGGAAGGCCGTCTCGACCATGTCCGCAACATCGCGCGCGTCCTCGTAGCAGGCCGACTGTGAGATATAGCATTTTCCGCTGTAATCGCTGCCGCCAGCCGCGTGCGCCAGCATCTTTGCCACGATGGCCTCCTTGACCTTGCGCTTTGTGCGGATCTTCTCGCGCGGAATCAGATGCCCCGTGTCATCCATGTCCAGCAGCGGGCAGACGCCGAGCAGCGACCCAAAGAAGCCCGCGGTCTTGGAGATGCGGCCGCCGCGGATATAAGCGGTCAGATCGGTCGAAAAGAACCAGTGATGGATCAAAAGCTTCTCCGCTTCGGCGTATTCGCAGGCCTCCTGATAACTTGCGCCCGCGTCGCGGCGGTCGGCGAGCATGTCGATGAGCAGTCCGTAGCCGGAGGACGCGCCGAGGGAATCGACGATCGTGATGCGGCGGTCCGGATATTTCTCGGACAGTTCGGCAGCCGCGACGCTTGCGGCGCTGTATGCGCCCGAGAGGCCGGAGGAGAGACTGACGTGGAGAACGTCCTGCCCCGCAACCAGGAAAGGTTCGAAGAACGCGGCAAACTCGGCCACGTTGGGCTGCGCGGTCGTCGGCGAAGCACCCTCCGCCATTAGCTTGTAAAACGTTTCAAACGACATGGATTCGCCGAGGTCGTCGTCGTACTGTTTGCCGTCCAATATGAAATGGAAGAGTACGAACGGGACGCCGCGCGCGGCGAAGTGTTCGCGGGTCAGGTCCGCCGTCGAGCAGCATGTGATCACGTATGACATAGAAAATCCTCCTGCATGCGCCAACATTGTTTATTGCATATCATCATCATACCGCGGCTGTTTTATTGCGTCACTCTACTGAAAATAAGACGGATTCTACTTTGCATGCAGGCGATTCTACGAAAGGTAGAGTTGCGTTTGTAAAACGTGCTGGACTGTGGTACACTGTTGCCAAGCACAAAATAAGGCTGGTTTTCGAAATGGACGAACTGCGGCTGACCATCGCCAAGAACATCGCTTCGCTGCGCAAGGCTGCGGGACTGACGCAGGCTGAGTTCGCCGGACAGCTGAACTATACCGATAAGGCGGTCTCCAAATGGGAGCGCGGCGAGTCGCTGCCGGACATCGCGGTGCTGAAAGGCATCGCCGACATGTTCGGCGTACAGGTCGATTACCTGCTGCATGCCGAGCATGATAAGCAGGGGACCGAGCATTCGGTGCTGATCAAACGGCGCAATACGAACCGGCTGATCATCACGCTCCTGTCCGCGACGCTGGTCTGGCTGATCGCGACGATCGCGTTCGTCGTGCTGGTGTGGTTCCCGGTCGATCCGGGCAAGTTTCTTTGGATGAGCTATGTCTACGCGATTCCCGTCACGTTCATCATATTGCTTGTGTTCAACTCGATCTGGGGCAGGCGTTCCTGGAATTTTGCGATCATCTCGCTGCTCGTTTGGAGCATCCTGCTGTCGATCTATCTTTCCTATTCGCACAGCGAAAGCTGGATCGTATTCTCGCTGGGGATTCCCGCACAGCTGATCATCATTCTCTGGGCGAACCTGCAGTTTAAGCGCGGAGAGATCGAACTCACGCGGCGCCGGAAGACATAGAGAATCGTTTTTCGGCAAAATCCGCTCGCTGGCTCAGCGATCGGGAGCCGCATAAGCGGACATGTGGCGGGTTTAACGGCCCAACACAGGCGGGCACCGCGGTGCGGGCCGTCCTTTTTTGTTACGCACCCGCATAAAATCATTCCCAACGATTCCGGCTTCGTGGTTGAACCAATTTTTCTCGTCTTTGAATATTGTGAAGGCATGACAAGGAACGTAAAGGCCTGATAGGGGAGAGTCCCTGTCGGGCCTTTGTTTCGAAAGGGGAATTTCTGTGTTCAATCTGCGGAATATTGGAAAGTGACCGCAAGGACGTAACTGTCGTGCTGAACAAAATGAGCGCGACGATGGCATATCGCGAACCGAACCAACAGGGGACCTATTTTCACGGCGCGGCGGCACTGGCTCACAACCGGCTGGCGATCATCGACGTGGAGAACGGACGCCAGCCGATGACGCGGACGCACGCGGGCCGATCCTATACGATCGTATACAACGGGGAACTGTACAATACGCCGGAGCTGACCGCCCGGGACTTCAACTATTTTATAGACAATTTGCTAAGCTACTTTCGCCAGCCGGTCT
>CAZKGE010000204.1:0-3630 GCA_964552065.1 uncultured Oscillospiraceae bacterium
GATCCAGCCGTTTGAGGACTGCTGCACGGTGTTCGTGCCGCAGCATCCCGTGACCAAGCCGACGCTTGCCCGCATCCGCGAAAGCGAGGCGCTCGTCGACTTTACGGACATGATCGAGGCGGCCGTCCGGAACACGGAGACGCTTGAGATCGTGCCGGTTATGGAAACATTTACACATAGTTCATAGTGCTTTCGACAAATTCGTGGTAATATAATTTGTTGTGACAGGTTCCATTGCGGTCTGTATGGAGGAAGCGGAGAAACGATGCTGAAGGGTTTGTTCCGGCTGATCGGCACCATCGTGGTGATCGTCGTGCTCGTCATGGCGCTGCTGTTCTATTTGGACGGCAAGGGCCTGCTGTTCGGCCGCCTCGGCGATCTGATCCATACGCTGCGCCTGCTCGGCAACGAGGCCTGGACCGCGCTCAAGACCTTCGGCGACGAGACCGGCATCGTCGACGACGCCTCGGGCCTGATTGGAAAAGGAGTGGACATGCTCCAGAGCGCCGTCGAGCCGCATCCCGCCACGATCTCGCCGGACCCGCTCGCGACGATACTGCCCGCGGTCACGCCCGCGCCGTAGGTCGGGCGAAGCGATTTTGCTTGCGCGGTTTTTGCTTTTTGCGGCCCGTAATCGCCTTGACAACGCCGCCGCCGGATGCTAAGATAATTTGGTCGCGGATTTTATCCGCACTTCTCCTGGGTGTAGCGCAGCTTGGTAGCGTGCTTGAATGGGGTTCAAGAGGCCGTGAGTTCAAATCTCACCACCCAGACCAAAAGACATACTTTTTCGTCAAAGGAAAGGTATGTCTTTTTTGTGTTTTCACATGTGATATGATGAGTTTATGAGCTTAACGGAGAGAAGATTAATAACAAAAGCTTGATTGAGGTGAGCACATGGCAAATACGGATCGTCTTCTCTCCTTTTTTGAAGCGGAAAACCAGCGCGATTGGTCAACGTACCAAAAGTATCTTTCCCCGGGCATTATTTGGGTTCTGCATGCAAAGCAAACGAAGACCATTGTGGGCATAGACGCCTATCTTGCTGCGATAATGGAGGCATATAAGGACAGCGGCAACAGCTTTGTCTGTGAAACCCTGTATCAAAGCGGCAACGGCAGCCGCATCGTCGCCATCCTGAGGAACAATCTGGGCGAACGCTCCTGCGATATCTTTGAGTTTTTCGACGGCCTTATCGTAAAAGAACATGAGTTTTTATTGGCCTGAACATTCCTTAAAGCTTGCGGCCCGGAACCGCTTAATTCCAGGCCGCTTTCCCGTTTACGTTCCCCGCCCTTCTCCCTCACGACGGGTTCGGCGTCGGCGTCGGCGCGGGCTGCGAAAGCTCCTCGATCGTGCGGTAATCGCCGGCCGGGTCAAAGACGATGCAGCATTCCACCGTGCTGTACAGCCCGCGCGCAAAGTCGTCCGCAAGGTCGCGCAGCTCGACGACGCGCGTATCGGGGTTCAGCATCGCGTATTTGGAGCCGCCGAGACAGATACCCGAAAGCACCTCCGTATCTTCCATGACCTCCTTCCCGGTGGGGTACAGGGTCAGCGCCTTACCCGGCAGCAGCGCGGCGTCCGTCACGCTCCAGATCGCAAGCAGGCTGTCGTCGTCCCTTTCGGGCTCGTCGCAGCCGAACAGCAACTGCAGCAGCCCGTACGACGCGTTTCTGCCGTCCTGCGCCCGCACATCGATCTTTTTGCCGATCATCTCCGCCGCCCGCGCCGCAATCTTCGCGTATTCGGCCTCCGCCTCGGCGGACGGGAACGCGCGGTAGGGCACGCTCAACCTATAGTTTATAACCGTTCCGGAGATAAGCCGCGTCCCAAAGTCCTCGCGCAGGGACCGCGCCACGATTGTCTGCGACGCGGGGTCCGCGTAGACGTAGTCGCCGTTGCCGATGTATACGGCGTAAATATCCTCCTGCGGATTGGCGGACTCGAGCAGTAGCACGCAGTTATCCCCGAGCGCCGGATCGTTCGCGGACTCGATCACGATCGACGTTCCACCCCTGGAAGCGCGGCCGCCCAGCGCCCGTTCGATCATCATGTGGACGAATCGGATCGTGTATGGGCCGGACTGCCACATTAGGCCCGGCTGCAGGAAGGGACTGCCGATCTCGGCGATCGCGGCGTCCGCTATCAGCGCGTACTGGTCCGGCGTCAGCGCGCCGCCGGCAAAGCCCGCGCCCGGTGCCTCCTCTTCCATATACTCGTCGTAGAACGTCATCGCCCGGCAGTAATCCCAGCCCTTCGGGTAGACGCAGACCTCGGTCACCGTCAGGCTCGGGTACAGGATGTTCAGCGTGTAGCACGCGCCCTGTTCCATGTGCAGGTACACGGCGGCGGTCAGAGGGTCCGCCTGGGCATACGTTGCCTGCACGCCGTCGTAGTACGAGTCGGGCAGCGGCTCAACCCCGTCCGTGAGCTGTTTGATTGCGTAGGCTTTGCCTGCGGCCAGGCAAGCCTCACCCGCGTCCTGCCACCGCGGATCGTCCATGTCGGGCGCGTCGGCCTGGACTGCGTTTCGACCGACGGTCAGGTCTCTCATGAGCAGCACATCGCCCGTACCGGCATCCATCAGGCAGAAGAACGCGGCGGCGCCCTCCGTGTCCGCGCCGGCGAGGATCTGGTACTGCTCCATGGCCACATCCGCGTGGTTGTTGAAGCGCACGTATAGCGCGGCGTCGGAGACGCGGTCGGCAAACGCGGTCACGAGCCAGGCGGCGGCGCCGCGCGCGGCCGCTTCCGGAGAGACGACCGTGCCGCGCGGTCGCTCGGTATCGGATTCCGCACTTGCGCCCAAGTCCGAGACCGTGAACCGCAGCGTGCGCCCGGCGGCGTCCGTGACAGTGAACGCGCCGTCGTCCGACATCGGGCCGACCGCAAGGCCGGCCGCGCCGCTTTCGGCCGGTTGCACCGCAACCTCCGCGGCCACGGGTACGCACGCCGTCGTAAAGCAGCCGAAGGCAAGCAGCAGCGACGCAAGCAGACACACGGCCCTTGCGCCGCGCCCGCTCGACCTGCGCATGTAGATGCCGCGCACGCGCTGCTCGGCCATCTTCCGCGTTTTGGACTGCGCCATGCCGAGCACGATGCGCCGGTGCTCCGGCTGCGCGAACAGGTGCAGGATCAATGAGGCATAGTCGTTCCGCTGCTCCCGCGTGAGCCGCCGCGTCACCATGCCGTCGCATGCGGTTTCCATATCCGCGCGCATCAGGCGGGCGGCGATCCAGACGACGGGATTGAACCAGTAAACCGCGCTCAGCACGGACAGCAGGATGCTCATGAGCTGGTCGCCGCGCTTCAAGTGCATCAGCTCGTGCCGCAGCGCATATCAGATCTGCTCGGCGTTCATGGCCGCCAGTGCGTCGATGGGCATCAGCACCACATTCGGGAACAGGAGCGCGGGCGTGCCGTATTCGTACAGGCAGATCAATCGGATCGGCGACGAAATGTTCAGCTCCGCCTTCACCTCGTTCAAAAGCGACACGAGCTTTTTCGTCGGCCGCGCGCGGTTCTTGCGAATGCGCCGCAAAAGCGTTCCGTACAGGACGATCAGCCAGACGCCGAAACCCGCCGCGCCCGCGGCCCAGACGATCGCCGCGATCCGCGCGGGCGGGA
>CAZKGE010000205.1:0-3625 GCA_964552065.1 uncultured Oscillospiraceae bacterium
ACTTACAGTTTGATCTCGATGTCGACACCGGCCGGCAGATCGAGTTTCATCAGCGCGTCAACAGTTTTGGAAGACGGCTGGAGAATGTCAATCAGACGCTTATGTGTGCGCATCTCAAATTGCTCACGAGAATCTTTATACTTGTGCGTTGCGCGGAGAACCGTCACGACTTCCTTCTCGGTGGGCAGGGGGATGGGGCCGGAAACGGTGGCGCCCGTTCTCTTGGCGGTCTCCACGATCTTCTCGGCGCTCTGGTCGATCAGGCTGTGTTCGTAGGCCTTGAGCTTGATGCGGATTCTGTTTGCCATATTATTGATGTCCTCCTTCTTTTGCTGGGGCAGTACACCGAGCCGTGTGTTTCCCTTTTCATAATTGAAACAAAGCCGATTCCGCTTTGTTTTCATAAGGGACTGCACGGTTTGGGCCCTCGCCCGCGCCCGTGCCGGGCGTTGGGCATGGCCGGAAATTACCCGGATGGCAGTACCGGCAACCTCCCGGTCATCCCGCGCGCGCAGAACATCTCGTCCGGCGCGCGAACAGACATATTTTACACAAGTGTTTTCCCATTTGCAAGCTTTATTTTCAGAAATGCGCAAATAATTTTTGGTTAAAAACACCCCGCCGCCGGCCGTTTCCCGTTTTCGGGCCCGGCGGAGGCGGGGCGGATGGACTATCTTGCGCTCACGCGTCGACCATCGTGGCGTGGTAGAGGTTGGCGTATGTGCCGTTTCTTTCCAAAAGTTCCGCGTGCGTGCCGCGCTCGCGCACGCCGGACTCGTCGAGCACGATGATCTCGTCGGCGTTCTTGACCGTCGAGAGTCTGTGCGCGATGACGAGCGTCGTGCGGCCGCGGGACAGCTCCTCAAACGAGTGCTGGATGTCGTGCTCGGTCACGGTGTCGAGCGCGCTCGTCGCCTCGTCGAGAATTAAGATCGGCGGGTTCTTCAAAAACAGCCGCGCGATCGACACGCGCTGCTTCTGCCCGCCCGAGAGCAGGATGCCGCGCTCGCCGACCTCGGTGTCGTAGCCCTGCGGGAACTGCAGAATCTCGTCGTGGATGCGCGCGCGCCTGGCCGCTTCGACGACCTCCGCGTCCGTGGCCTCGATGCGCCCGTAGCGGATGTTCTCCAGCACGGTGCCGGCGAACAGGAACACGTCCTGCTGCACGATGCCGACGTTCTTGCGCAGCGACTCGAGCGTGACGAACTTGATGTCCTTTCCGTCGATCGTGATGCGGCCGGATTTGGTCTCGTAAAACCGCGGGATCAGGTTGCACAGCGTGGTCTTGCCGCCGCCGGAGGGGCCCACGATCGCAAGCGTTTTGCCCGCGGGAATGTCCAGGTCGATCCCCGAGAGCACGTCCCGGTCGCTCTCGTAGGCGAACGTGACGTTTTCAAAGCGGATGTGCCCGTCGACATGACAAAGCTCGACGGCGTCCGGCGCGTCCTTGATGTCGGGCTGGATGTCCATGATCTCGAGGAAGCGCTCGAAGCCCGCCATGCCCAGCATGTACTGCTCGGCAAACGACGCGAGCCGCTTGATCGGGGACACGAACGTCGCCACGTACAGCGTGAACGTGATCAAAATCACGGGGTCGAGCGCGCTTTTGTAGATCAGATAGCCGCCCACGCCGAGCACGACGATGTTGAACAACGCTATAAACAGCTCCATGCCGCTGTGGAAGTACGCCATGTAGCGGTAGAACGCGTTCTTGGCGGTCATGAACAGCTTGTTGCCCTTTTCGAACTTTTCGACCTCGTGCCGCTCGTTGGTAAATGCCTTGGCCACCCGCGCGCCCGAGATCGACGACTCGATGCCCGCGTTGATCTCCGCCACGCGCGCCTTGACGGCGAGCGACGTGCGGCGCATCTCAAGCCGCAGCTTCATGACGTAATACACCGCAAACGGCACGATCAGAAGCAGCGCGAGCGCGATCCGCCACTCGATCAGGAACATGAACACGAACGAGCCCGCGATCGTCGCGATCGAGATGAGCAGGTCCTCCGGGCCGTGGTGCGCCAGCTCCGTGACCTCGAAAAGATCGTTCGTCGCGCGCGAAAGCAGCTTGCCCGTGCGCTGCTTGTCGTAGAAGCTGAACTGGAGCTTCTGGATGTGCGTGAAGATGTCGCGCCTAATGTCCGCCTCCATACGCACGCCGAGCACGTGCCCCCAGTAGTTGATGATATACAGCAGAAACGAGCGGAACACGTACGCAACAAGCGCCGCCGCAAGCAGCAGCACAAATTCCGGCAGCAGCGCCGGGTCCTTGGACATGTTCGGCAGCAATGTTCGCAGCATGTACTGCGAAAGCAGCGGGTACATAAGGTCGATGCCGGAGGCGGTGAACGCGCAAAAAAGGTCCAGCAGCAGCAGCCTCATATGCGGCTTATAATAGGAAACGAACCGTCGAAATTTGTTCATGACATGATCTTAACACGCAGATTCCGCATAAGCAACGGGGTTTTGGGAGAAAGTATCATCATGCGCAGAGCCGATTTTCTCGATACGAACGAATACCCGGAGCAGGAGCTGACGGACCTGATGAACCTCGCCGTCGCGCTCAAGGTCAGCGCGCGCGCGGACTATTATCCGCAGCTGCTGCGCGGCCGCATGCTCGGCGTCATCGACGAGGGCATGACCCCGCTTTTGCACTACGCGCTCATCACGGGTATGTATCAGTTCGGCGGCGCGTGTCAGACGGTGCAGGTCCCGCTCGACAGTAAGCGCATCCGCCAGACCGCCGAGGTGCTCGGCAGCTGTTTCGACTGCCTCGCCGTCAGCACCCCGCGCCACGAGACGCTCCTTGCTCTGGCCAAGTACGCCGGCATTCCGGTGCTCAACGCCGGCAGCGGCTTCTGCTCGCCGGTTCAGGAGCTGGCCGATCTCATCACCATGTACGAGCATCTGCCCAAGGAGAAGCGCCTCGAGGAGTGCAAGCTCGTGTTCGAGGGGCCCGCAAGCGCCGCCGCCGCGTCCTCCCTTTTCATCGCGTCCAAGATCGGCATGAAGTTCGTGCAGGTGGCGCCCGGCCCGGAGCAGCTCAAGCCGCAGGCGGTCAAGATCGCCGAGCGCAACATCAAAAAATCCGGCGGCGCGTTCCTGCTCACCGAGGACGCGGCCGAAGCCTACCGCGAGGCCGATTTTGTGCGCACCGACGCCGCGGAGTGGACGCCGCAGGCGGCGCCCGGCGAAAAGCCGCCGTTTCTGATCCCCGCCAACGAAAACCTGCATTCCGCCGCGCGCACCGCGCTCGCGCTGCTTCTGTACCGCGACCCCATGGCCCGTGACCAGCTCCTGATTGAGAAGGTGCGCCGCACGCTCGCCATCAAGCTGCACGACGTGTTCGGGTTCGGGGAAGCGTAGGGAAGTATTTATATTTGAGGGCTCCACCCTCAAACTTCCGCTCAAGGGACACGTCCCTTGAGAATCCCTTTCTGTTAGAAGCGCAAACTGAAATCCTTCTACTTGCACAGTTTCCACAGGCGGCGCTCAGCTTCGGCCCCCTTTGGAAACCCATTCTGAAAAGCGCTTTTTCGCATCTTTTGCTTCTTTTCTTGTAAGAAAAGAAGCAGGGGTTTGGGGACGGAGTCCCCAACGTTCCCTCCCCTCCCCTCCTTGACGAACC
>CAZKGE010000206.1:0-662 GCA_964552065.1 uncultured Oscillospiraceae bacterium
CGGTTCGAGCAGCCGGATGCGCTCGGCAAACTGCGCCTCCTCGCCCATCGACACCCACACGTCCGTGTAGACCGCGTCCGCGCCAAGGAGAGCGTCGAACCTCTCGGAGAATTCGATCACGCCGCCGCTCTCCTTTGCCACCTCGCGCATCTCGGCGACGAGCGTTTCCTCCGGGAACAGCGCCTTCGGCGCGACGCCGACGAAGTGCAGGCCCAGCTTGGCCGAGACGATCATGAGCGAATTGCCCATGTTGTTGCGCGCGTCGCCGACGTACGCGAGCTTCATCCTATGGAACGGCTTATCGACGCACTCGCGCATCGTCATCATGTCCGCGAGCACCTGCGTCGGGTGGTACTGGTCGGTCAGCCCGTTCCACACCGGCACGCCGGAGAACCTGGCCAGGTCCTCGACCGTCTTTTGCGAAAAGCCGCGGAACTCGATGCCGTCGTAATAGCGGCCGAGCACGCGCGCCGTGTCCTCGATTGACTCCTTCTTGCCCATCTGCGAGTTGGACAGAAACGTGACCTGCGCGCCCTCGTCGAAGCACGCGACCTCGAACGCGCAGCGCGTGCGCGTACTCGTCTTCTCAAACAGCAGCACGACGTTCCGCCCGCGCAATAAATCGCCCGGGACGCCCGCGCGCTTCTTGGCCTTGAGGTCGC
>CAZKGE010000206.1:672-3602 GCA_964552065.1 uncultured Oscillospiraceae bacterium
TCAGATTCACCGGCATAGCGTATTCCTCCTGATCTTCGAATAATATTGCTTGATTATTCTGTCCATCCGTTCACATGACGCCGAGGCTAGTGAGCATCAGCTTAAGCGCCGCCTCCGGCTTTTCGGCCGCGAGCACGCCCGCCGACGAGAGGACGTAGTGCTCGTCGAACAAAAGCCGCGCCTGCCCGGGCTTCGGGAACAGCATCAGCCCGTGTTTATTGCAGTCCGCGATGCGCCGCAGCAGTTCGGTTCTGTGCGGCAGCCTCGTGAGCGCGCCGCCGGTGCCGATCACGGTCTTTACGAGCGTCAGGTCCTTGCCCTCGGCGACCGTGCGCCTGCCCGCCGGCGTGTACAGGTATCTAAATCGCCCCGCGTGGCGGGCAAGCGCGGTCTCGCCCGCCTCGCGGCACAGCCGCTCGGTCAAAAGCAGCTGCTCGGGCGTGTCCGGAATCGGCCGGTAGCGCGCCATCACGGCGGGCACGTCAATGGAGAGTTCGCGCGAGAGCTGCTCCGCGCCGACGCGCTCGACGAGGCGCGCGGCATTGACGTACAGCCCGAGGTCGCCCTCGACCGTGCGCTTGGCAAACGGCTCGGGGGAGGTCAAGAGCTGCGCGATCTCCTCCGCGCCCGCGGTGACGGAGTGCACGTCCGTCGTGGCCCCGCCGATGTCGAGCACGACGAGGTCGCCGAGCGCGTCGTAGAGCAGCCGCGCCGCCTCCATCACCGCGCCGGGCGTGGGCAGTATCGCGCCGGACACCATCTCGCGGATGCGCTCCATGCCGGGCGCCCTCGTGATGTGCTCCGTAAACACGCGGTGGATGATCTTGCGCGCGGGCTCGATGTTCAGTTCGTCGAGCCTGGGGTACACGTTCTCGGTCACATACAGCGGCGCGCCTGCGCCCGCAAACGCGCGCTCGACCTCCGGCACGCACTGCGCGTTGCCCGCGTAGATCACGGGCGCGCCGAGGCCGGCCTCCGCGATCAGCCGTGCGTTGTGCTCCGCCGTCCCGCGCTCTCCGCCGTCCGTGCCGCCCGCGAGCAGGATCAGGTTCGGGCCGATTTTGCGCGCTTTCTCGATGTCCGCGCCGGTCAGCTTCCCCGCGGTCGTCTGCCGGATCACCGCGCCCGCGCCGAGCGCCGCGGCCTCGGCCGCGCGCACGGTCATGTCCATGATGAGGCCGTGCACGCACATCCTGAGGCCCCCAGCCGCGCTCGACGAAGCCAGCATGCGGCCGTATTCGAGCGTTTCGACGGAGAGGACGCGCTTTAAGTCCCCGATGGCCGCGGCAAGTCCGCGCGTCACGTCGCCCTCGAGCACCGTCGTCGCCGCCTGCCCCTGGCCGAGGAAGCGCGGGATGTCGTCAAGGCCGCCGAACGCGGAAACGAGCGTCGTCGTCGAGCCGATCTCTGCAACGAGCACGTCCGCGCGGCAGTTCACAGCCCGCGCGCCTCCCGCGCCTTGACCAGAAACGTCGCGACGTGGCAGCCGTGCGTGCCGCGCGAGAAGCCCTCGTCCGCGCCCGCCTCGCGCGCCTTTTCGGGCGAGATCTGCGTGCCGCCCGCGACGAAGAGCAGTTTTTCGCGCACGCCCATCTCAATAGCGATCTCGTGCACGCGCCTGATGTTCTTATAGTGGATGTCGTCGTGCGAGATGATCGTCGAGGCCAATATCGCGTCGGCGTTGAGCTCGACCGCCGCGCCCACGATCTTTTCGGGCGGCACGCTCGTGCCGAGGTACACGACCTCGACGCCATACTTCTCGATGCCGCCGTGCTTGATGTCGATGATTTCGCGCATGCCGACGGAGTGCTCGTCCTCGCCGAGCGTGCCGCAGACCACGCGCAGGGGGCGCTTTGCGATCGCCTCGCGCAAAACGTCGTCGCCGAGCACCGCCGGCTCCTGCGGCAGGGTGAGCGAACCGACGTCGATGTCGAAATCGATCTTGCCGCGCAGCTCGATGCGCGTGCCCTCGGCGCGCTGCATGACCTCGCGCGAGATCACGGTGGCGTCGGCAAGGCCCATGCGCCGCGCGGTCTCGAGCGCCGCGGCCTCGGCGAGCCGCTTTTCGACCGGGAAGAACATGGTCAACAGCACCGTGCCGTCCGCGAGCCACTCCATCTCGGGCCTTAGCTTCTTCGCGCCGGGCCGCGCGTATTCGGCGACCTCCGCCATGCGGCAGGAAACGTTATCGTTCTCGTCAAGCTCGTCGATGTATTGAATCTTGTCCGGGCATTCGAGCGTGCAGCCGCCGATGAGCGCCGCGGGGTTTTCGGGGTCGCCGCCGTACTGCGACACATTGTTTTCCCCAAAGTGCGCCGTGACAGGCGCCATATAGTCCGCCGCGCGGCGTACCACCGTGCCCGCGCCGATGCCGCCGTTTGCGCTGCGCGCGATGCCGTCGCCGTTTCTTTCCGGGAACATGCCGGAGTCGACGAACATGCCGTTCTCGACCGCGGCGAAGTACCCGCCCTGCGCCTTCATCTCCTCGAGGAACAGCACGGCGCGCTCGACCAGCTCGCGGCTCTTGTCGGCAAGGTAGCCGGTCGTTTTGAGCTCGACCATGTCCGTCAGCCCGTCCATGCCGACGAGCGCCTGCTTGGCCGTGTCGCAGGCCTCGATGTTGTAGATGTGCCACGGCACGTTGCGCCCCTCGTCCGGCGTGATCGTGGACTGGATGTCCGCGCTCGTCAGCTTCGAGACCAGCATGTTCAAAACGTGCGTCACCGTGGCTTCGCGCGTGCTGGACTCGATGTATTTCGTATTCATCTGCGCGCGCATGCGGCAGCCGGAAAAGAGCTTCCGAAGCGCGACCGCGTACGGCAAATCCATGTGCACGCACGGCGCGGGCGTGGCCGACGGCGGCACCGTCGAGAGGCAGATGTTCTCCTTTTTGACCCCGACCCGCTCCGAAAAGCGCGCGTTGATCGCGT
>CAZKGE010000207.1:0-3600 GCA_964552065.1 uncultured Oscillospiraceae bacterium
CCGCAAAACAGGTGTTTGAACCTTTTGATCTGTCCGTTTTTTGGGGGACAGTTTAACTCTCTAGCTGATAATTCAACGATAGCTTCAATAAATCAACGATAGCCCTATAATTCAACGATAGCTCGGTATCCAACCGGGCTATTGGGCTTGAGAACGGCAATTTTGACGTGAAAACCGCTGCCAAAACGCTCCGTTGTGGCTAATTTCCCTCCCCCCAAACACAAAAAACGCCCGAATAATTAGCTTTTTTGGCAAAGAAAAAGAACGGTAACTTTCTATCAAAATTACCGTTCTTTTGTGGTAGCGGCGGTGGGATTCGAACCTACGACACTCCGGGTATGAACCGAATGCTCTAGCCAGCTGAGCTACGCCGCCAAACGGTCCGCATTAAGCGCGGACACAGAACGTATTATAGAGGAATTCCTTGCGCCTTGTCAAGAAAAAATCCGGCGCTATCAGTCGAAACAAAGCGGTTTGTCCTCGGGCTTGATGTAGTGGTAGTTGTGAAACACCTTGCGCTCCCATTCCGAGCGGTAATCCGCGTACAGCTTGTCGAGGTCGGCGTAGGCCGGCTCCCAGCCGATCTCCCTGCGGATCTTATCGATGCCGTAGCGGTAGCCGCGGGTCAGGCCCGGCTTGTCCGGCCGCAGCACGATCTCGCTGACGCGGCCGTCTGTCGCAAACGCTTTGGCGATCGCCACGGCGTCCTCGTACTGGTTATGCGCGACCCCGCTGGCCACGTTGAAGATGCCCTTCGTGCCTTTCGGCGCGTCGGCCGCCGCGATAAACGCCGACACCGCGTCCTTGACGTACACGTGGTCGCGCCTGATGTTCATATCGCCCCAGACCTCGATCGGCTCGCCGCGCGCCGCCTTCTCCATAAACAGCTCCGTCGCCGTGCGCGCATAGCTGCCGTCCTTTGAAAGGAAGCCCATCAGCGCGCCGTAGCCGTGCACGCCAGTAAGCCGCAGCACGATGCAGTCCATGCCGTAGTCCTTCCAGTAGTGCTGCAAAAAGTTCTCCGCCGTGATCTTGCTGATGATGTACGGCGAGTGCGGTCCGCAAAACCATGGCCCGTCCTCCTCGGTAATCACGTCCTTATAAATATCGTAATACACCTTGTGGCTGCTCGCCATCACGAAGCGGGATATGCCGTTCTTTCTCGCAAACTCCAGCAGCTTGTAGTTGCCGCGCACGTTCACCTCGAAGAAGCGCTCGATCGGCGCCTCGTGCTCGGGCAGGCAGACGGCGAGGTTGATGACCGCCTCAACGCCTTCCGTCGGCAGCTTTTCGTAATCCGCGTCGTCGAGCACGTCGAACCGCAGAAACGGTACGCCCTGTTCGCGAAAAAACGCCTCTACCTTCTCGCTGCGCCCCAGCGCCAGCACGTCGCGCCCCTGATTTTTCAGCGTGACGCAAAGATACCGGCCGATATACCCCGTTGCCCCTGCGACGATGATCATGCCCTGTCCCTCCATTTTCATTCCGCGCCGCGCGCGGGGCAATCCTGTCCCCGGCCGCGCGGCTTTGTGTCTACCATACCATTCGCGCTTGCATTGCGTCAAGCGACGAAACGCGCCTTATGCGTCGCCGTCCAACCCCTCCAGCGCCGCGAGGAACCACGTCACCGCGAGCAGGTCCGCGCAGCCGCCGGGGCTGACGTTTTTTTTACAGAACGCCTCGTCCAGGCGCAAGAGCGCGGGAATCGCCTCGGGATCGCCGGGCGCGTAGCGGGCAAGGAACGCGCCGGCTTCCGCCCGCGACCAGGCCGCCGCTTCCGGCCCCGCGCGCAGCAGCACGTTCGTGTCCGCGACGGAACCGATCAAGCGCATAAGCGCAAACAGCAGCGCGTCGTTTTCGCTCGCGCGCATCTTGCGCGCGCGGGAAAACTCCGGCAGCCCGAGCGTCCTTGCGGACAAAAAGCCGCCCGCCGCCTCGCCGCGCGCGCCCGCGCAGCCGTAGGCGAAAAATGCGCGGCCGCCCTTGGTCGACCGCTCCGCGGCAAGCTCGGGCAGCGTCTCCTTTGCGATGTAACCGGCCTCGGCGCACACGGACTCCGCATGAAGCGCCTCGCCGCGCGATAACAGCCGGCCGCACGCGCAGCACAGCAGCCCCAGCGAGAAGATCGCGCCCTTGTGCGTGTTGACGCCGTCCGTGGCTTGGTCCATCGCGCGCTCGGCGGCAAGGCCGAGAGGGCGGAGCCGCCCGAGCGCCGCCGCCGCGTCCAGTTCCGCAAAGTCCGCGCCGGCCGCGGCAAATTTGCGCCAGTACGGCTCGAGCGCGGCGATCGCGCGGTAAAACGTATCGATCGTCATGTCCGCGTGCGCGCCGCTACCAAGGCGGTCGACGAGGCCGGGCTTCGGCGACGCCTCCGCCTCGCGCAAAAGCGCCATGTGCGCAAGACGCGCGATCCGGTCCGTCGTTGTCACGCGCGGCTCCGCAGGTAGGCGAGCGTCGCGTTCGGCACGAGCGGCTCGATTTGATCGAACGCGCCGCGCTCGGCGAGCGCGCGCACGCGCGACGCGGACACCGGCTCGCCGCCGTGCAGCAGCCGCGGGATCTCCTCGACCGCGATCCCGCGCGCGGGCAGAACCGCGCGCAGCGCGCGGTTGTACGAGCGCGTCATGGAGTCGAGCGGCTCCTCGCCGACAAAGCGCGTAGAGATCGACAGCGCGGGCGCGATGCGCTCGGCGAACACCGCCGCGTCCAGTTCGGCGTGGACCGAGGCGGCGTCGGAATCCTCCTTCAAAAAATAGGTCGGAAACGTCGCCTGCGAGATGATATACGGCCCGCCGGGCACGACGAGCACGTTGGAAAGGCCCGCGCAGCCCGCCTTGGCCAGCCGTATCCGCTCCGCGAACGGCGTCCACGTCCGCGCGCTCTCCACGACGAACGCGTACACGGCCGCGCTTCGCGCGGCGGCGTGCGCAAGCAGGTGCCGGTGGCCGTTTGTGAACGGGTTGCCGTTGAGCACGACCGCGCCGACGCGGTCTTTTGCGCCGGGCAGCACGCGCGGAATCGACGCAACGTACGCCGCGGCCCCGTCGCGCCGCCGCTCCATGAGCAGCGCGTCCGCGGTCCCGGCGACCGCGCGGAACCCGAACGGCTCGAACACGGAGAGGTTTGCCGGTTTTGTAAACAAAAAGATGTTGTCGTGGCCTGCTCCAAGCAGCCGCCCGACCAGGTGCGTCATCAGCATGCCGAGCAGCCCTTCGCCGCGGAAGCGCTCGTCCACCGCCACGCCCTCGATTACGCTGCCGCGCGTGCCGCCGCAGGCAACGAAGCCGTTCTCAGTTTTGACGGCGGCCATGTAGTCCAGGTCGTCCGGCAGCCGCAGCCCCGCCGAGGTCAGCAGCGGACAAAGCACCTCGCGCTCTTTTTTTGCCGGAAGCGCGGTCAGCTCCATTTAGCACCCCTCCTTCATCGCGGAAAATATCCGGTCCTGCGCCCGCTCGGGTTTTGCCGGAAGCGCGGTCAACTCCATTCAGCACCCCTCCTCCATCGCGGCAAATATCCGGTCCTGCGCCTGCTCGAGCTCCTCCAATGTATGCGCGCGCGACGCCGCGCACGCCCGGCCCGGCTTGCCGCAGACCAGGCAGC
>CAZKGE010000208.1:0-3589 GCA_964552065.1 uncultured Oscillospiraceae bacterium
TCGTAGCCCTTCATCAGCCGGTAGCGCGGGATTAAATCCTTGACGGAACGCGTCAGGATGTGGCCGATGTGCGGCTTGCCGTTGGCCGTCGGCGGGCCGTCGTAGAACGTGAACGACTCCGCGCCCTTTCGCAGCTCCACGCTCTTTTGAAATATGCGGTTCTCCTTCCAGAACGCGAGGATCTCCTTCTCGCGCGGGACGAAGTTCAGGTCCGTATCGACTTTTTTGTACATGCGCACTTCTCCTCCAACCAAATAAAAAAAATCGCCGTCCGCCCTCACAATGGGACGAACGGCGCCGCGGTACCACCCAAATTGGCAGAAAGTTTCTGCCCTGCTCAACCCCTTAACGCGGGAAACGGCCCCGCCTACTGAAGGCCGGCCGGGTACCTTGCGGGGGCTTTTTTCGTAGGCCCGCATAAGGAAAACCCGCCGTCCGTTCGGCGCGGCGCTCACGGGGGATATCCGCCGGCATGCCCGTGCCGCCTTGCACCGTACGCGGCTCGCTCATCGGGCGTCCGTTGGCGGCGGACCTGTCCCGGTCGACGCTTTCAACCAAATTATTATAGCCGCTCCGCGTCCTTTTGTAAAGGGGTCGCGGGAACGGGCCGCTTTGCCGCGCCCTTTTTGCTCTTTTTGACGGTCTCGAGCAAAGTCCGCGCGCGCTTAACGTCCGCGCGCGTGATCTCGTGCGCGCTGTACCGCGCCAAAAGATACAGCTCGCGAAGCTGCCCTGCTGCCGCCGCGTCGAAATACGATATGGCGGCGTTGACCGCGTCCAGGCTCGTCGCCGACGGCGGGAGCTTCGTTCCCGCGTCCTCGACAAGCAGCAGGAATCTGCGGTAGACGCGGCGCACGGCGTCGCGCGGCGTGCGCGCGTAAAACGGCGCGCGTTTTTGCGAAGATGGCGGGCCGTCCAGCCGCGAACGCGTCTCGTTCGCGGCAAACGCGGCGGGCGCGACGCGGGTCCCGAGCAGCTTTCGAAACAGCAGGTATGCGGTAAACAGCGCCGCGAGCGCGCCGAGCGCGATCAGGATCTGCGCCCCAAGCGGGGATTCGCCGCGCTCCGGCAGCAGCTGTCCGGCGTCCGGAATCTCGGGCAGGGCGACCGGCTCGCCGTTGCCCTCCGCGCCGGACGGCGAAAACAGGAAGCGCAGCGCCCTGGCAAACGCCCACGCGACGCCGTACACCGCGTAGGCCAGCCCCATCAGAATCGGCGCGACCAGCGTGCGGTACAAAAAACCCAGCGCGTCTCCCAGTGCGCCGAGCGCGCCCGCGCCGGTCAGAAGGACGGCGGCCGCTACCGCGGCAAGCGGCGCGGCGACCCCGAGCAGCAGCGCGCCGGGGCTTCGGCGCGCGGCCTCGTCGTGGCGCAGGAGCCTAAGGAGCAGCACACCGGCGATGACGTAGCTCACCGTATAGGGCAGCGCGTTCTTTGCGGCGGCTCCGGCCGGCGCGAACACAAACGCGGACAGCACCGCGAGCGCGAGGATCGTCGCGGCGGGCTTGAACACGCCCGCGAACGAATCGTACTCCACGCCGAACCGTCCGGCCGCGGCGGCAAACAGCACGTAGGCGCACGGCGGAACGAGCACGAGCGCGTCCGCCCACGAATGAATCCACAAAAAAACGAGCAGCACCGGCAGCAGCGGCAGCAATCGGACGGGGGGCTTTTTCCCCGCGAGCGCCGCGCTTGCCGAGCCGCACGCGGCAACGAGCAGCGCGGGGGCCGCAAACGGCAGCGTGGGCGCAAAAAAGCCCGCCGCGGCGAGCCACAGCGCCATATCGGCAAGGAGCTTGAGCACAATCGCGGCGTCCATGCCCTCAGTCCTCCCCGTTTCCCGCCGCGGCGGTCAAAATCAAGAGCGGCCCGCCGACGAGCAGGGCAACGCGCTTTGCCGCGGCGATCGTATCCGCGTCCTCGTCGGGCGTGATCAGGATGTGGCTGCGGCCGTGCTCCGCCGAGCGCAGCGCGCGCTCGAGCGTGCGCTCGAACTTCTCCGCGGGGTCCAGCGTCGCGCGGCCCAACCCCTCGAGGATCGCGTACAGGTGCGCCTGCCCGAGCCCCTCCGTCACGCTCGACCAGAGCCCGAGCGCGCCCGCGGCCATCGCGTTGGTCAAAAAGCCGTACTGGACGCGCCGCTTCTCCAGCGTCTCGCAGACCGTCCGCGACAAAGAAAAGCAGCGTTCGACGCGCTCCGCGCGTTCCGCGCCCGCGCAGGACACGTTTAAAAGCACCGTCACAGTCGGTTCGAGCGTGTGGTCGTACTCGCGCACGACGAGGCTGCCCGCGGCGAGACTCTTGGTCCACGCGATCTGCTTTTGCGGCTCGCGGCCCGTATAGTCGCGGAAGCCCAGCGTCAGCACCGGGTCCTCCATGATGAAGCGGCGCACGGAGACGTCGCCCAAAAAACCCCCGAGCGCGGACAGCTCCGGCGCTTTTTCTGCGCGCGCGGGCAGCACGACGATCTCCGAAAACGCCGGATACGGCGCGCCCGTTTCGGAAAGCCCCAGAAAATCGCCGCCCGTCAGCGTCGCGCCGCGCAGAAAATACCGCCCGCGCGCGGGCAAAAACGCGGTGACGCGGCGCACAAGCTTCTGCCGCGGCCACAGCGACACCGTGCTGGTCAAATATGTCTGCGCGCGCGCCGAATCGAACGCGTTCCGCTGCTCGTACCGCGCGGCCGATTCCGGGGAGAGCCGGATTTCGGGCGGCAGGTTCTCCTGCACGCGCAGAAACGGCACCGGCAAGCGCGACCCGTTCTCGATCGTCGATTCGATCACAAACGGCTCGTCCCGGTCGACGGAGCGGCTCAGCGCGCGCACATCGTAGCTTAGGCGCGAGAGCGGGTCGTAGACCGAGGCCCACTCGAGCGCCGCGACCACGATCAGCAGCACAAGGAAAAACGCGAGCATCAGCGTTCCTCGAGCGGGACGGGCGCTTCCTCCAGCAGTTTTTTTACGTACGCCCGCGCGTCCTCGCTGCGCGTGCCGGCCGAGCCGGAAAGCCTATGGCAGAGCACATAGGGCGCGACGTACTTGACGTCCTCCGGCACGGCGTAGTCGCGGCCGGCAAACGCCGCCACCGCCTGCGCGGCCTTGTACAGCGCGATCGCGCCGCGCGTCGACGCGCCCGCGACAAAGCTGCTCTGATCGCGCGTCTTTGCCACCACGTCCATGATGTAGCCCGCCACGTCCGCGGACACGGCGACCTCGGGCACGAGCGCCTTCACCCTTGCGGTCTCGTCGTTTGTCACGACACTTTCAAGCGACTCGACGATGTCCAGGGTCGATTTTCTTGCGATGACGGCAAGCTCCTGCTCGCGCGTCATGTAGCCGAGCTTCAATCGCATGAAGAACCGGTCCACCTGCGCCTCCGGCAGCGGGAACGTACCGTACGACTCGATCGGGTTCTGCGTCGCCATGACCATGAACGGCTCGGAGAGCGGGAAGCTCTTGCCGTCGACCGTGATCTGCCGCTCCTCCATCGCCTCGAGCAGGCTGGACTGCGTGCGCGGCGTGGCGCGGTTGATCTCGTCGGCGAGCACGACGTTGGCAAACAGCGGGCCGGGCCGAAACTCAAAGTCCGC
>CAZKGE010000209.1:0-2520 GCA_964552065.1 uncultured Oscillospiraceae bacterium
TTTACTAGAACTCTTTTCCCGTCTTTTGCTTCTTTTCTTCAAGAAAAGAAGCGGGTGCTCGAGGGCGGAGCCCTCGAATATAAATGAGTTCGTTCCTAAGAGAGGGCGGCCTTTCGGCCGTCCTCTCTTGTTCCATTTTGCACAATTCACACAATATACTTTCTCACAACCGGAATCCGGTTCAGCACGAACGACATACCCAAACTCGCAATCAGCACGCCGAGCGTCAATACCGGCGCCATGACGAGCGGCGGCAGCGTCAGCACGGACAGCCCAAGGTGCGGCAGCAGTATGACGAACAGCTCGTGGCAAAGGTACACGCCGAACCCCAGGTCCGACAGCACGGCGAGCAGCCTGGCGGCCTGTGCGCGCCAGCGGACGCGCGAAAGCACGTCGGAAAAGAACAGAAAGACCGCGGTGGACTGGCAGACCACGTTCGGCGTCAGATAGCCGAACAGCTTCGGACCGAACGCCGGGTTGCGCAGAAGTGCGGCCTCGGTGCCGAATATCGTAACGAGCGCGCCGAGCGCACCCAGCGCGTAGATCGCGGCCCGTGCCCGGCGCGGCGGCCTCTCCGCCGTCAGCGCGTAGCCAAGCATGAAATAGAGCGCATACCCGGCGGGAACGTACAGGTACAGCGCGTCTGTCAGCGTTTTAGCAAACGGCAGCGCGGGGAAGAGTTCGGCAAGCGACGGCAGCACGGACGCGATCAGCGCCGACAGCAGCAAAAAATAGCGCCGCAGCTTCGAGTCCGCGGCGGCCGGCCGCAGAAACGGCGCGGCCATGTAGAGCCCGATCAGCATGCCGATGAACCAGAGATGGAACTCGCCGGACAGAAACGCGTCAAGAAACGTCTGAAACGTCTCGCCCGCGGACGCGCCGCGGCCGGCCAACAGATAGCGCGACGCGTACAAAAGCGACCAAAACACCCACGCGCAGGCAAGGCGCGGGATGCGGCGCAGGTAAAGGTCGCGCAGCGTCACGGGCCGCGCGGGGTCGAGCAGCAGCGCGCCGCTGATCATCACGAACACGGGCACGCCGAAGCGCGAGAGCGCGTCGAAGACGTTGAGCGCGCGCCAGGCCGCGCTTGCGACCGGCTCGTCCGCCCACGCGCCGCTGACGATGTGGATCATCACGATGGCAAACAGGCAGAGGAGCCGCAGCGCGTCGAGCTCCGTGCGCCGCGCGGCGCGCTGTCCGCCATCCGCCGCCGGGGCGGGGACAGGGGTTTGAATGGATTCCGAAACCACGCCTATTGCGCCTCGCGCGCGGCGGTAAGGTCGCCGGTGGCCTCGATCTCGCGGATCATGTCGACGCGCGCCGAGTGCCGGCCGCCCTCCGGCGAGGTGGAGAGGAACTCCTCGAGGATCATCTTGGCCAACTCCGAGCCGACCACGCGCGCGCCGACGCCGAGCACGTTGGCGTCGTTGTGCATGCGCGCCATCCGCGCCGTGTACGGCTCGCTGCACGCGACCGCTCGCACGCCCCGCACCTTGTTGGCCGAGATCGAGATGCCCGCGCCGGTGCCGCAGACGACGACGCCGAGCACGCATTCGCCGCTTGCTACCGCCTGCCCCACAAGGAAACCGTAGACGGGGTAGTCCGAGCGCCCGCACGCGCCGCAGCCGTAGTCGCGGCACTCGTGCCCAAGCTCGGCCGCGCGCGCCATCAAAATCTGCTTCAGCTCCGCGCCCACATGGTCGCAGCCGAATCCAATCACCATAAAATCCTCCGATCCGCCGGGAAGGCACATGTCGCTTGATGGCATCCATTATATAGCAGCGACAAAACCATTGCAATGCGTGCAAAATTTCCTGCAAATCCTGTTGACTTTTTCGCAGCGCGTTGTATAATTGTATCAGTGCATACATGTATACAATCGCAGCCCAAGAAAATCGATGCCGTGAGCGGCGGAAAAGAGGACGAACGTGAGCAAAATCGTATTTGACAACCACACGAACCTGCTGAAGGAGAACTATTACGAGTACGAGGTGCAGGACGTCGCGGAACCGAACCTGTTCCCGGAGCTCTTCCAATACGATCAGATTCCCAAGATCGCGTTCAACCAGCGCACCGTGCCGATGCGCATGCCCGAGGACATCTGGATTACGGACACGACATTCCGCGACGGTCAGCAGTCGCGCGAGCCGTTCACGTCCGCGCAGATACTCAAGATTTACGATTTTCTGCATGAGCTCGGCGGCCCGCATGGCATCGTCCGGCAGTGCGAGTTCTTTGTGTACAGCAAGCAGGACCGCCGCGCGCTGGAACTGTGCCAGCAGCGCGGGTACCGTTTCCCGGAGGTCACGACGTGGATCCGCGCGACCGAGAAGGACTTCGACCTTGTCAGGGAGCTCGGCGTGTCGGAGACCGGCATCCTGGTGTCTTGCTCGGACTATCACATATTCAAGAAGATGAACATGACCCGCGTGCAGGCCATGGACCAGTACCTCAAGGTCGTCAGGATGGCGCTCGAGCGCGGCATCCGCCCGCGCTGTCACTTTGAGGACATCACGCGCG
>CAZKGE010000209.1:2530-3584 GCA_964552065.1 uncultured Oscillospiraceae bacterium
CAGCGTAATCACGCGCTCCGCAGACGCCTGCGACCCCAGCATTTCCGCGAGAATAATATCTGGCTGGCGCTCGAACGCGGCATCCGTCCGCGCTGCCATTTCGAGGATATCACGCGCGCGGACTACTACGGCTTCGTCGTGCCGTTCGTGCACGCGCTCAACTGCCTCTCCGAGGAGGCAGGCATCCCGATTAAGATCCGCTGCTGCGATACGCTCGGCCTCGGCATATCGTACCCCGGTGCATCGCTGCCGCGCAGCGTGCCCGGCATTATCTACGGCCTTCGGCACTACGCGAACGTGCCGAGCACGATGCTTGAGTGGCACGGGCACAACGACTTTGGCAAGGTCGTGTGCAACGCCGCGACGGCCTGGCTCTACGGCGCGTCGGCCGTTAACTGCTCGGTGCTCGGCATCGGCGAGCGTACGGGCAACTGTCCGCTCGAGTCGATGATTATGGAGTACTGCGGACTGCGCGGGCGCACGGACGAGATGAACCTTTCCGTGCTGACCGAGATGGCGGAGTACTTCGAGAAGGAGATCGGATACGAGATTCCGCCGCAGACGCCGTTTATGGGCAGGGATTTTTGCGCCACACGCGCGGGCATCCATGCCGACGGCCTGCTCAAGGATGAGCAGATATACAACATTTTCAACACGCAGGCGATCCTCAACCGCGCGCCGCAGGTGGTCGTGGACGCGCACAGCGGCCTGGCCGGCATCGCGTACTTCATGAACGCGCACCGCAAGAAGGGCGCGGAGGCGGTCGACAAGCGCGCCGAGTCCGTCGCCAAGATCAAGGAAAAGGTCGATGCGCTCTATGCTAACGGCCGCGTCTCGTCGCTCGGCGAAGAGGAGCTGCTCGAACTGTGCAAGGCGCACGCGCCGGAGATGTTCGACTGAGCGGATAAGATTGCGGATAGAGAGGGCCGGCGCGGAAACGCGCCGGCCTGATTTTATGTGTTAGGAGTTTGTTATCTTCGGTGGCTCCGCCCCCGAGCCCCCGCTTCTTTTCTTGAAGAAAAGAAGCAAAAGACGGGAAAAGAGTTCTAGTAAA
>CAZKGE010000210.1:0-3581 GCA_964552065.1 uncultured Oscillospiraceae bacterium
TTGCGGCCGGGGAAAAGCCGCTGCGTGCGGCCGATCTTTGGCCGCTCGCGCTGCTGTTTGCGCTGCTCTGCCCGCTGAAGATCCATTTTGTGCCGCTGGCGCTCTCGGTGCTCGCGCTCGGGAAAAAGCGGTTTGTAAGCGCGAAAAGCCACCTGCTCGGCGTTCTTCTCGTGCTGCTCCCGTGCGCGCTTTTCTGCGCGCTCGCCAACCGGGCCTCCTTTGCCAACGTCTTTTCCGGCACGGGCGGGTACTACGGCGGCGGTTACTCCGTCGCGTTCCTGTTTACCAACCCGGGCGAGGCGTTCGCGATGATCGCGCGCACGCTGATCAACCAGCTGCCCGTGCTCGCGCTGTGCATGCCGGGGCATCTGTTGGGTCAGCTCAGCGTCGCGCTGCCGTCGTATTATTTTACGCTGCTCTACCTGCTGATCGTCTTTGCCGCGGCCTTCCGGGCAAATGGCGAGCCCGAGCTGCCGCTTCGCGCGCGATGGCTGTTCCCCTCCCTCGCCGCGCTCGTTGTGCTGGCCTGCTACTGCATCATGCTCGTCTGGTGGACCCCGCCGGGCAGCAGTATCGTGGAGGGCGTGCAGGGGCGATACTTTCTGGCCGCGCTACCGTTCGGCCTTGCGCTCTTTTACGGCCGCCGGCCCGCGCTGCCGGACCTCGGGACCTGTCTTACAATCCTGATGGCGCTGCTGAACGGCATCGCCGTGCTGTACTGCTACGTAAAGATCATCGCCGCGTAATTTGTGAAATAATTACGAACCTCGTTGTGCTCTTAAGCAATTTGTACTATGATAAGTGGCGATATTGAGATATTGAGATTCTGAGAAAGGATTCCACCCTTTTGAAAACCGTACTGAAAGTGATCCTCATCGTTGTACTGATCGCCGCGCTCGCCGCCGCAGGCTTCGTCGTCTACGCGATGACCAAGATGCACTCCGGCAAGGTCCCCATCGTCTCCGTGCCGGACGAGACCGCCGTAACGGCCGCGCCGGCCGGCGCGGAACCCGCCGCAACCGCCGAACCCGAAATCACGCCCGAGCCCACGCCCTCCGAGCTGACCGAGGAGGCGCTGCTCAATATGGACGGGGACGAGCAGGAGGCCGTCGACCTCGGCATCAAGCAGGTCGACCCGATCGATCCCAACGTGCTCAACGTGCTGCTCGTCGGCGCGGACGTGCGCAGGCTCAACGCCGAGTCCGTCGCCAACGCGGACACGATCATGATGGCGTCGTTCAACTTTGACAAAAAGACCGTCACGCTCGTCTCGTTCCTGCGCGACAGCTACATCGAGGTTCACGGCCTGAAAGGCAGCGTCGGCATGAACAAGCTCAACTCCGCCTACGCCAACGGCGGCATGGGCTGGCTGATCAATACGCTCAACTACCGCGGCAACTACAATCTTGACATCCAGTATTACGTCGGCGTCGGCTTCCGCAACTTCGAGAAGATGATCGACGCCGTCGGCGGCGTCGACGTGACCCTGACCGCGGACGAGTGCTACTACATCAACTGGCGCTGCGCCGACATCGGCAAGCACGAGAGCACGGCCGTCAAGGACACCGCGCCGCAGCTGCTCGCCGAACAGGGCAAGGCGGTGCTGGACATAGCCGACGGCGTCCACCACCTCAACGGACTGCAGACGCTCTGGTATTCGCGCGACCGCACGACCGGTGAGGACGAAGCCTCGACCGGCAGCGATTTTACGCGCACAGGCCGCCAGCAGGAGGTGCTGCAGCTCGTGTACGACAAGATGCGCACGGAGCTCACGCTCCCGCAGCTGCTGAGCCTGATCCAGTTTACGATGGACAACACGTTCACGAACCTGCCGTTTCGCGAGATGGCCCGAATCGGCCTCTTCCTGCTCAAGAACGACGTCGTGATCGGCCGGATGACCGTGCCGACCGAAAAGTCCTGGGCGTACGAGAACATGACGATCGGCTCGAGCTCGACGCCGGTCGAGGTCGTGACGTTCAAGATCGACCCCAACCGCAAGCGGCTGCACACGGCGCTGTACAGCCCTGACGCCGCCGCGCCCACCGCGACGCCCGCAAGCTAGCGCGGCCGCGCGTCAAGCCATATATACCGAACATAAGAGCCCGGCCTGCGCCGGGCTTTTCAGCGTGTCAAAAAGCCTTGGGCTTGTTAAGGGTCGCAACCTTTAACCCATAGAATCCGGCTGCGCCGGCTTTGCCGGCGCGACGGATCGCCCCGCAGGGGCGAGTTCTTTGCGCTCTTTGCCGCCCGGAAGCCCGAAGGGCGACAGGCAAAGAGCGGAATCCCGTCAAAAAACCGGTTTTTTGACGGACAAAAAGCCCGGCCTGCGCCGGACTCTTTTTGTGAACGTTTCATGACAGGTTGCTTCGTTTCGTTGTCGAACCGTGCGGATTATGCTATGCTGGGAACATCCCGCAGTACGCGCAAAAAGCGGCCGTTTTTGGCGCGGACGCGGGCGCCGGAAAGGAATGGCGCAATGAAAAAACCGTTAAAAATCGCCCTCTTGGTCGTGCTGACGCTGCTGCTGGCGCTGGCCGCGGCCTTATTCTATTTCGTATCGAGAATCCGGGCCAACGCCGTTCCCATCGTCGCGGCGCCGACCGCGGCCGCGGAGCCGGCCGCGACCGCGGAGCCGACCGCCACGCCCGAGATCGGCGAGGGCACAGTCGTATCGATGGAGGCCGTCCCGGCCGACGGGTCCGATAACCCGATCTATCAGGCGGAGCAGAAGGAGGGGAAGATCCTCAATATCCTGCTGCTCGGCTGCGACTCGCGCCGCCTCACCGAAAAGTCGGCCGGTAACGCGGACACGATCATGATGGCCTCGATCAACAAGGAGACAAAGACCGTCACGCTCGTGTCGTTCGCGCGCGACAGCTATATGCGGATCCAGGGCGACCAGAGCCGGTACTGGAACAAGCTCAACGCCGCCTACGCGCACGGCGGGTTCGGCCGCATGATCAATACGCTCAACGCCAGCTACAACTACGGCCTCGACATCCAGTACTACCTCGGCGTCGGCTTCCGCAACTTTGAGAAGCTGATCGACGCTGTCGGCGGCATTGAGGTCGAGCTGTCCGCGGAGGAGTGCTACTACATCAACTGGCGCTACGCCGGCCTGCTCAAGGCCGACAATAAGGAGAAGCGGCTGCAGCTTCTGGACAGCCAGGGCCTGCCCGCGCTGCCCGAACAGGACGGCACCTACCTGCTCAACGGCGGCCAGGCGCTCTGGTACGCGCGCGACCGCTCCACCGGCGACGCCGCGGGCGACAGCGGGAACGACTTTTTGCGCACCGGCCGGCAGCAGTACGTGCTCGAGCTGGTCTACAACAAGGTGCGCTCCGATATGTCGCTCGGCAATCTCGTCACGCTCGCGCAGTTTACGATGGAGAACGCGACCACCAATATGACGCTCGATAAGATGATCGAGATCGGCGCGTTCCTGTTCGCCAACAACGTGACGATCCGGAAGATCTCCGTGCCGGCCGACGGCGCGTGGAGCTACGGCGAAGAGATCATCGCGCCCGCCACGCAGGCGTCGAGCGTCGTCAGTTTCAATATCGAAAAGGCGCGCGCCTACC
>CAZKGE010000211.1:0-1596 GCA_964552065.1 uncultured Oscillospiraceae bacterium
GCTTCGGGTTCGTGGCGAGCGCGCGCACGATCTCGAGCCGCCGCTGCGCGCCGTACGGGAGGCTCCCCGCCAGATGCCCCGCCATGTCCTGCATGTCGAATATCGAGAGCAGCTCGAGCGCGCGTTCGTGCGCGCGGCGCTCCGCCTTCCAGTGCGACGGCAGGCGCAATATCGCGCTGCCGATCGAGTTCGGGAATTCGTTGTGCAGGCCGATCTTGACGTTGTCCTCGACCGAGAGCGCGGAAAAGAGGCGGATGTTCTGGAACGTCCGGGCCACGCCCATCTTGGTGAGCTGGTAGGTCTTGAGGTTTTTGATGTCGACGCCGTCGAGCAGGATCGAGCCGCGCGTGGGCTGGTAGACGTTCGTGAGCAGGTTGAACACCGTCGTCTTGCCCGCGCCGTTGGGGCCGATCAGGCCCGCGATCTCCGTGCGGCCGATGATGAGCGTAAAGTCCTCGACCGCGTGCAGACCGCCAAAGTCGATGCCCAGGTGATGGATGTCCAGAATCGGGGGCTTGTCGATGTCGCGCTCGGGCACCATGCCGAGCGACGGAAGCGGAACGAGCCTATTCATCGAGCTCACCTGCCTTTTTCCGGTTCTGCACAGAAGAGCCGGACGCCTTCGCGCGGCCGTTGATCAGCCGTTCGAGCAGGTTTCCGAGCGAGAAGTCGTACTGCCCCATCAGGCCCGAGGGCTTGAATATCATCACGAGGATCAGCAGCACGGAGTAGACGATCATGCGGTAGTCGGAGAACGCGCGCAGCATCTCCGGCACGGCGGTCAGCACGACGGCGGAGAGCACGGAGCCGATCATCGAGCCCATGCCGCCGAGCACGACCATGACGAGGATCTCGATCGACTTCATAAAGCCGAAGCTCGCGGGATTCAATATGCCGAGGTAGCCCGCGTACAGCGCGCCCGCCACGCCGGCAAAGAACGCGGAGACGACGAAGCCGAGCGTTTTATAATAGGTAACGTTGACGCCGCACGAGTCCGCGGCGATCTCGTTCTCGCGGATGGCGAGGATCGCGCGGCCGTGCCGCGATTTCATGAGCGCGTGTATGGTAAAGCACGTGATGCCCACGCACAAAAACGCGTTCAGAAACGTTGTGGTCTTTGGGATGTTCTTGAGGCTCGCCGCGCCATAGGTGAACTTAAAGCCCAGCACGCTGTCGATATTGAGCAGCACGACGCGGATGATCTCGCCAAAGCCCAGCGTGATGATGGCCAGGTAATCGCCCTTTAAGCGCAGGGCCGGGATGCCGATGAGTATGCCGAACACAGCCGCGACGATGCCGCCGAGCAATATGCCGAACGGGAACACGGTCATGGGGGCGGCGGTCTTTATGTGCGTCATGAAAAGTGCGGACGCGTACGCGCCGGCCGCCATAAAGCCCGCGTGGCCGAGCGGGAGCTGCCCAAGGTAGCCGGTGGCGACGTTGAGCGAGACGGCGAGGATGATGTTGATGCCGATGAGCATGATCACCTTGCCGTAATACTTGGTGACGACGCCGGAGGCGATCATGCCGCTTGCGACCAATAAAAACGCGGCAAACAGCGCGAGGTTGATCGCGTAGCGGAGCGGGACGGGGATG
>CAZKGE010000211.1:1606-3569 GCA_964552065.1 uncultured Oscillospiraceae bacterium
GCAGATACGTTTTTCTCACGGCGGCCTCCCCTTAAACTTTCTCGATCATCGGCCGCCCGAGGATGCCCGTGGGCTTGACCAGCAGCACGACGATCAGAATCGCGAACACGACGCCGTCCTTCCAGACGGACAAACCGACCGCGGAGACCAGCGCCTCGGCCAGGCCGATCGCAAACCCGCCGATCATCGCGCCCGGGATCGAGCCGATGCCGCCGAGCACGGCCGCGACGAACGCCTTCAATCCAAGCATGGCGCCCATGGTGGGCGTCGCCTGCGGGTAGGCCGCGCAGTAGAGCACGGACGCGATGCCGGCCAGCGCCGAGCCGATGGCGAACGTGAACGAGATGGTCTTATTGATGTTGATGCCCATCATCTGCGCCGCGCCGGTGTCCTCGCTGACGGCGCGCATAGCCTTGCCCATCTTCGTGCTGCGCACGAGCATCGTTAGCAGCACCATCGAAACGGCCGCGACGACGAACGTCAGAATCGCGGAGGCGGACAGCTCGATGCCTGCGAACGTGACGGGATTGCCCGTAAAGAACACGGGCATGGTCTTGGCGCCCGCACCGAATATCATCTGCGACGCGTTCTCGAGCAGGAACGAGATGCCGATGGCCGTGATGAGGAGCGAAATGCGCGGCGACTTGCGCAGCGGCGTGTAGGCGACCTTCTCAATGGTCACGCCGAGCAGTACGCAGCCGATTACCGCCGCGGCCACGGCGAATATCGGGTCGAGCGCGAAGCGCACCATGGTCAGCCACGCGATGTACGCGCCGATCATGATGACGTCGCCGTGCGCGAAGTTGAGCAGCATGATGATGCCGTACACCATGCTGTACCCGAGCGCCACGAGCGCGTAGATCGAGCCGGCCTGCAGACCGTTGATGATCTGCCGAAGGATGATGGATAGCAAGGACATAGCAGCGGTACCCTTTCTTGGCGGTGGTAAAAGACAGCGGAAACTGTGCGGGGGGAAATCCCCCGCACAGTTTTTTTGTTTCATCCGGCAAATGCCGTGCGCGGAACGCGTCCTCCCCTAAGGATTAATACATCTCCTTGAAGATTTCCGCGCCGCCGGTGACAGTCATGATGACGGCCTGCTTGACGGGGTTGTTGTACTGGTCGAACGTATAGCCGCTCTCGCTCGTGATGCCCACAACGGACGGGCCCTCGCTCTTGATGGCGTCGATGACGGCCTGCTTGTACTCGTCGGAGGCGGGCTCGAAGCCGGTCTCCTCGGCCTTGGCGAGCGCGGCGCAGAGCAGCATCGCGGCGTCGTAGGAGGTTGCGGAGAACATGTTCAGGGAGTCGGCGCCGTAGGCGGCGGTGTACTCGGCCTCGAACTTCTTGACCGCGTCGGTCGAGCCGGGCGCGTAGGCGGAGCAGAAGAAACTGCCCTCGAGGTCCTCGGCGGAGGCGTAGCCGGTGACGCCGGCAAAGCCGTCGGCGCTGAGGAATGTGGCGGTCAGGCCGATTTCACGGGCCTGGGTGATGATCATGCCGTCGTCCTGGTAGTAGTTCGGCGTGAACACGACGTCCGGGGTCTTGGCGGCGATGTTGGTCAGCTGGGACTTGAAGTCCACGTCGCCCTTGGCGTAGCCTTCCTGCTGCACGATCTCCATGCCGAGCGCCGTGGCCTTGGCGGCGAACGCGTCGGCAAGCGCAATTGCGTAGTCGTTGCTGGTCTCGCAGATGATCGCGGCGGTCTTGGCGCCGAGCTTATTAAAGGCGTAGTCGGCCATCTTCTCGCCCGCGAACGGATCGATGAAGCACGTGCGGAACACGTTCGTGTAGACGGTGTCGGTCTCGGCGTTGTAGGTGACGGCGGGGTTTGTGGCGGAGGCCGTGATCATCGGCATGTTGATCGGGTACGCTTCGCCGACGACCGCGATGGTGTTGCCGGTGAGCACGTCGCCGATGAGCGCCGTGATGCCCTCGTCGACCAGGCGGGTAAACGCCGTGA
>CAZKGE010000212.1:0-3550 GCA_964552065.1 uncultured Oscillospiraceae bacterium
CTGTCTTTTGCTTCTTTTCTTCAAGAAAAGAAGCGGGGGCGCGGGGGCGGAGCCCCCGCACGGCCTTTGCTTCATCCACCATAGGCGGTACAGGAACTTCGTCTTCTTTTCTTTTTCTTCATAAAAGAAAGGGGGGGGGGCGGGGGGGGCGACCCCCCCGCAAAAACGCCGGAATTTGCGCAGTCGCTGCCATTCGCGGCAAATAAAACGTGCCGAGAGCAAGCTCCCGGCACGTTCAAAGCAACACTCCTAAAAAAACCGCTCCCCGAGACCCCCGCCATACCCTAGATGCAGCGGCCGCCGTCCACACAGAACACCTGGCCGGTGATGAAACGTGCGCCGCCGAGCGCAAGGAAGAGCGCCGCGTTCGCCACGTCCTCGGGGGTCCCGAGCGTTTCAAGCGGCGTCTCGTGCCGGATGGCCTCGACGTCGTCGCGCGACAGGCCTTCGTTCATCGCCGTGCCGATAAAACCCGGCGCGACGCAGTTGACGCGCACACCGGACGGCGCGACCTCCTTGGCGAGCGCCTTGGTCAGCCCGATCACGGCCGCCTTGCTCGCCGAGTACGCCGCCTCGCACGAGCCGCCGGTCACGCCCCACATCGAAGAAACGTTCACGATACTGCCGCTCCTTTTTGCGATCATGCCGGGCAGCGCCGCCTTGGTCACGAGAAACATGCCGCGCACGTTGACATTGAACACGTCGTCCCACTCCGCGGCCGTGCAGTCCGTCAGAAGCTTTTGCGGCAGCGCAACGCCCGCGTTGTTGATCAGTACGTCCACCGGCCCGAACGCTTGCCGGGCCTGTTCGATCATGGCGGGAATCTCGTCCTCTTTGCGCAGGTCCGCGCGCACCGCGAGCGCGGAAAGGTGCCGCTCCCTCGCCGCCTCGACGGCGCGGGCAACCTCGGCCCCGCCGCGGTGATAGTGCAGCGCCACGCGGTGTCCGGCGGCGAGAAACGCCTCCGCGATCACGCGGCCGATTCCACCCGACGCGCCCGTGACAAGCACGGTAACCTTTTTTTCTCCGATCATTTCCATGCTGCATTTCCTGCCGTTTCTGTGGTACGATAAGGCAATGAAACAGAGTTCATCACCGCATCTGGGCTGTCATCTCTCCGCGACGCGCGGCTTTGCCGGCATGGGCAAGGACGCGCTGTCGATCGGAGCGGACACGTTCCAGTTCTTTTTGCGCAACCCGCGCGGCAGCCGCGCAAAGCGGTTCGACGCCGGCGACGCCGACAGCTTAAACCGCCTGCTCGCCGAGCACGCGTTCGCCCCGATCGTTGCGCACGCGCCGTACACGCTCAACATCTGCGCCGTCGACGCATCGCAGCATGAGTTCGCGCTGCAGACGGTGCGCGACGACCTGTTCCGCATGGACCATATCCGCGGCGGGCTGTATAACCTCCACCCCGGCAGCCATATGGGCCTGGGCGCGCGCGAGGGCCTGCGCCGCGCGGCAGCGCTCCTGACCGAGGTGTTTTCCGGGCCGGTCGCGACGACCGTGCTGCTCGAGACGATGCCCGGCCAGGGCAGCTCGATCGGCAAAACGTTTGAGGAGCTTGCTGAGCTGCTCGCGCTGCTGCCCGCGTCGGGCCGGTTCGGCGTCTGCCTCGACACCTGCCACGTATTCGCGGCGGGCTACGACATCAAAAACGACCTCGACGGCGTGCTTTTCGCGTTCGACCGCAGCATCGGTCTATCTCGGCTGCATGCGATGCACCTCAACGACAGCGTAACGCCGTTTAACAGCGGTCACGACCGCCACGCGCGCGTCGGCGAGGGTGAGATCGGCCTTGACGCGCTGCGCCGCATCGCCTACCACGAAGCGCTGACCGGCATCCCGATGATCCTCGAAACGCCGAACGACCTTGCCGGACACGCCGCCGAGCTTCGGCTGCTGCGCGGCATAGAGTGACCGCGGGGCCCGCGTAAACCGCCCGCAGAAAATTCCCCACCATTCTGCCCCCCCATGTACAGGGCAAGTGCTTTTCAACTCGTCCTGCGCAAAGAAGGCGGCGCACCTGCCCCCACGGGCAGATTCGATGCAATGGCCGGGATGAACTTCCGGCCTCAGCAGCTATCATTCCCTATGACCAAGGCTAACCCAGCTTACTCGCCGTCCGACGCAAACGCGGAAAGGTGCACGTCGACCATGCGTTCGATCGTGTACGGGCGGACCGCGAAAAGCGCGGCCTCCGCCATGGCGCGGCGCGCGTCCGGCTCCGCAAAGACGACGCTTCGGATGCTCGCAAGCAGCGCGTCCGCGTCGTCGGGTGCGATCAGGTATCCGTTTTCGCCGTCGCGGACCAGCTCCAACCCCGCGACGCAGCGGTCGGTCGTGATCACGGGCAAAGCGTTCGAGAGCGCCTCGTTGACGACCAGACCCCACATGTCCTCGCGCGTCGGCAGCGCCAGCACATCCGCGGCGCGAAAATACGCGTTCAGCTCGTCCTTCGTCAAAAACCCCACAAAATGCACGTGGTTGAGGCCCTCCGCCATCGCGCGGTAATCGTCGGCCGGCTCCGCACCCGCAAGATAGACGCCGACGTCCGGCGGCAGCTCCTTTGCGCAGCGCAGCAGCACGTCGAAGCCCTTGCGCGGGATGAACTGCCCCACGGCCAGCACCATGCGCGCCTCCGGCACGCCGAGCCGCGCCCGAAAGGCGCGCCTGTCCGCCTCGGAAGGCGGCGACGGGAGGATGTCGGCGGCCGTCAGCGACGTGAACGGATACCGCACGATCCGCCCCGCGGCGGCGCCGTAATACAAAAGCGCCGCATCCGTGCACGCGCTCGACGAGAAGATTCGGCGCGCGCCACGAATCAGCGTGCGCTTAATCAGGCGCCTGATTGCGCCCTCGCCCGCGCGCACGACGCCGCCGTCGAGCTCCAGCTCGTACGGAATCCGCCGCGCCAGAAGATGAAACAGCGCGGCCATCTCGGTAAAATATCCGTAGCTCGTGGCGACGATATGGTCGTACCGCCCGCGCTTAAGATGCCCGAATATCGAAACGTCCACGCGCCGCTCGCGGATCTCGCCGTCGGACAGAAATATCGCGCGGAAGTTTTTTATGCTGTGCTCGTTCCAGTTGAACCGGATGCCAGGCGCGCGCCTGGCCTCGAACAGCACGGTCAGGTCGCACGTTTTCCCCAGTGCGTTGAAGAAATCGACGCGGTACGGCGCGGGGATATTCGTGATGAACAGCACCTTCTTCATACCGGCAAGCCCTCGTAAAACCGCTGCAGTTTCCCCGCCTCCAGCCGGATGTCGTAGCCGCGCGCGGCAAACAGGCTTCGGTCGACATCGCGCGCGCGCAATTGCGCCCCGGCCAGCGCCGCGGCCCACGCCTTTGCGTCGAGCGGCAGGAACGCGCAGTCCGTCACACGCGACTCGCACGGGACGGCGGTCGACGCAAAACACGGCAGGCCGGATACCTGCGCCTCGACCAGCGCGATGCCGAGCCCTTCGAAGCGCGACGGGAGCGCAAACGCGTCGAACAGGCTGTACAGCCGCTCCGTGTCCGCGCGGTACCCGAGCAGGCGCACGGA
>CAZKGE010000213.1:0-3521 GCA_964552065.1 uncultured Oscillospiraceae bacterium
CTGAGCGCCGCCTGTGGCGGATGAAGCGAAGCGTAGGCCCAGTGAGCAAGGGAGCGGAGCGGCGGGCGAAGGCCGTAACGCGCCGCGACCATTGCGAACTGTGGCCGCGAAGCGGAAGCCCTCGAAACCGTCCCCCGTCCCCTTACAACTTCTGCTTAACGCGCCAGAGCTCGTCGGGGCTGAGCAGCGCCACGACGCGCGTGCCGCTCTCCTCGTGCGCCTCGGACAAGACCGTGCCGAGCGAGCGCACGAGCCGCATCGCGTCGTATTTCTCATAGGGAATCAGAAACTCCGCGCGCACCTGCGACTCCCCGAGCATCTTTTCGATCAAGCCGAGCAACAGATCCAGGCCCCCGCCGGTCCGCGCGCTGACGGCGACGGCGTTCTTGCGGTTTCCCGGGAAAACGCCGCCCGCATCCTGTTTGTTGAACACCTCCACGCGCGGCGTGTCCAGCGCGCCGAGCGAGCCCAGCACGTCCTCGACGACGCGCATCTGCACGTCGCAGTACGGGCTGCTGCTGTCGATCACGTGCAGGATCAGGTCGGCGTTTTTGACCTCCTCGAGCGTCGAGCGGAACGCGTTGACCAGATCGTGCGGCAGCTTGTTGATGAAGCCGACCGTGTCGGACACGAGGCACTCCGTCCCGCCGGGCAGGCGCACGCGGCGCACGATTGGGTCGAGCGTCGCAAACAGCTTGTCCTCGGCGAGCGCATCGCTGCCGGAGAGCGCGTTAAGCAGGGTCGACTTGCCCGCGTTCGTGTACCCGACCAGCGACACGATCGGCACGGGGTTCTTCGTGCGCGCCTCGCGGCGCAGCTCGCGCTGCTTGTCGATCTCGTTCAGCTCCTGTTCGAGCTCGTAGATGCGCCGCTTGATCCGGCGGCGGTCGATCTCGAGCTTCTTTTCGCCCGGTCCGCGCATGCCGACGCCGGACGCACCCTGCCGGGAGAGGATGCGGCCCATGCCCAAAAGCCGCGGCAAACGGTACTTCAGCTGCGCAAGCTCGACCTGCAGTTTGCCCTCGCGCGATTGCGCGCGCGAAGCGAAGATGTCGAGTATCAGCATCGTGCGGTCGATGATCGGCAGCGACAGCACGGCCTCGAGGTTTCGCATCTGGATGGCGGTCAGCTCGTCGTCAAACACGATGAGGTCGGCCTCCGCCGCCGACGCGGTCAGTTTGATCTCCTCCGCCTTGCCGGAGCCGATGTATGTCGCGCTGTCCGGCGCGCGCTTCCGCTGCAGCTCGCGGCCGACGACCTCGATGCCCGCCGTGTCGCACAGCGCGGCCAGCTCCGAAAGCGTGTCGTAGCCCGCGTTCTGGTCGATGCCCGCCAGGATCGCGCGCTCGGGCTTCGTTCCCGCCGCGTCGTAGGTAGAGGACTGCAGCAGCGCGTCGGCTTCGCAGATGGCGTCGAGCAGCCGCTGCTGCGGCAGCCGGTCCGGCCGCGTCGGGCCGTAGAGCACGGTCTGCCGGCGGTCGCCCGCCATCTCGCCGATAAAGCCCGTCATGACCGCGACAGCCCTGCCGTCGAGCGCCCCGATGGCCGAGATGGCGTCGAGCTTGAGCGCGTTGAGCGAGCCGATGTCCACGTCCGACAGCTCCGGGTCGCCGTTCGGGTGCGTGTGTACGCAGCGCACGCCCGCGAGGCGGTCGATGTTGCGCACGAGGCGGATCTCGGTCATGTCCACGGTCGCGGAGTCGCCGATGCGCACGTCCACGATCTCGCCCGCGCGCGAGATATACACGAGCACCTCGCGGTTGATCGCGCCCGTGTAGACCGCAAGCTGTTCGGCAAGCTCGGCCGGCAGGAACTCCCCCGGCGGCACGCGGCAGTCGTAGAGCGTCTCCATATCGGCGAGCAGCGTTTCGCGCACGCCCGCCGTATTTCCGTTAATTTTGCGTTTCATGCCTTGCATTGTATCATGCGCATTTTTGCTTGACAATTAATTTATACCGCGCTATATTTGTAAGCGATTAATTATTAAGCGCTTAACAAAGGAGGAGTGGGTCTGTTGGAAAATCTGCGCGATCTGGGCTGGCGCGTCGTCGCGCTGAACCTGCTTCGGCGCAAGCGCGTCCAGGAGCGGACGAGCGACTGCGTGCTCTACCGCGGGCAGCTGCATCTGCTCGAGGCTTTGATCCAGTCGCCGGGCTGCACGCAGAACGACATCGCGTCGCGGCTCTGCGTGACCCCCGCGTCCGTGGCGCAGTCGGTCAAACGGCTGCAGAGCGCGGGTCTGATCGAAAAGCGCGTCGACGAAACGAACCTGCGCAAAAACAAACTGTACGCCACCCCCGCGGGCGTCGCGGCCGCGGCCCGCTACCGCGACTGCTTCGACGAGGTCGACAGCGAGACGTTCGCGAACTTCTCGAACGACGAGCTGCAAAGGCTTCGCCAGTACCTCGACCGCATGATCGAAAACGTCCGCTGCGACGATTTCGATATCTATAACTTTCCGGGCTGTCTCCCCGCGCGAAAGGAAACCAGGACATGATCAAAAAGCTGCTGCCGTTCATCGGCAAATATCGTCTGCAGACGATCCTCTCCCCGATCACAATGTTCTTCGAAGTGCTGCTCGAGGTCTTCATCCCGATCCAGATGGCGGGCATCGTCGACATCGGCATCCCGAACAAGGACATCGGCTACATCGTCAAAACCGGCGGATTCATGCTCTTGATGGCGTTCGGCGCGCTGTTCTTCGGCACCGTCTGCGCACGCGTGGCGTCCGTCGCCGCAAACGGCCTCGCCAAGAACCTGCGGCTCGGCCTGTTTGAGCGCATCGAATCGTTCTCGTTCAAAAACATCGACAAGTTTAGTACGCCGTCGCTGATTACGAGGCTGACCAACGACATTACGAACGTGCAGACCTCGTTTATGATGACCATCCGCATGCTTGCGCGCGCACCGTTTATGCTCGTCATGGCCACGATCATGGCCATGCGCATCTCGTTCGAGCTCTCGCTCATCATGCTGCTGGCCATCCCCGTGCTCGGCACGTTCATGTTCCTTTTGTGGAAGCTGGCGTTCCCGCGCTTTAGGGCGATGCTCGGCAAGTACGACGACATGAACGCGCGCACGCAGGAGAACCTGATCGCCATCCGCGTCGTCAAGTCGTTCGTGCGCGGCGACTACGAGACGGACAAATTCCGTGACAGCGCGCGGGACCTCAAGATCGCGCAGCAGCGCGCCGAAAAGCTGCTCATCCTCACGATGCCGTTTATGCAGATCACCATGTACGCCTGCGTCGTGGCCGTGCTGTGGCTCGGCGGCGAACGCATCCTGACCGGAAGGCTACAGACCGGCGAGCTGATGAGCTTCATCAGTTATATCTCGCAGATCCTCATGTCGCTGATGATGATCACGATGGTGTTCGTCACGCTCGTGCTCTCGTCCGCGTCGGCCAAGCGCATCATCGAGGTGCTCGACGAGCAGCCCGCCATCCGCGACGACGCTGCGGACCCGGACCTTGCCGTTGCGGACGGCAGCATCCGCTTCGAGGACGTCTGCTTCTCGTATTC
>CAZKGE010000214.1:0-1094 GCA_964552065.1 uncultured Oscillospiraceae bacterium
GTGCTGCTCGGCATGGTGTACAACTTTCTGCCGTTTATGATCCTGCCGATCTACACGGTGCTCGCAAAGCTCGACAAGAGTTACATCGAGGCCGCGCACGATCTCGGCGCGAACGGCCGCACGACGTTTTTTAAGGTCGTGCTGCCGCTGTCCATGCCGGGCATCGTGTCCGGCATCACGATGGTGTTCATCCCGTCGACGACGACGTTCGCCATCTCGCAGCTTTTAGGCGGCGGCAAGACCATGCTCTACGGCGACCTGATCTACATGCGCTTCATCACCGAGCAGGCGTGGAGCACCGGCAGCGCGCTCTCGATCGTGCTGCTCGTGTTCGTGCTGTTGTCCATGACGGTCATGCGGCGCATGGACCAGTCCGCGGGAACGGAGGGCGGCAAGCTATGGTAAAGCGGGTAAAATCGTTCTTTTCCGGCACGTACCTGGGAGTCATGCTGCTGTTTTTGTACGCGCCGATCCTGATCCTCATCATATTCTCGTTCAACGGCAGCAAGACGCTCGGCCACTGGACGGGCTTTACGCTGGACTGGTACGCGCAGCTCGTTTCCACAAAGGAGATCACCGACGCGCTCGCGGTCACGCTGTCTTTGGCCTGCATCTCGTCGGTGTGCGCCACGGTACTCGGCACGGCCGGCGCGATCGGCCTGCACGCGATGAAGAAGCGCCCGCGCACGATCATCGAGAACATCTCCGAGCTGCCGATGGTCAACCCGGACCTTGTGACCGGCATCTCGCTGATGCTGCTGTTTCTGTTCGTGGGGCTGCGCGACGGCTACACGCGGCTATTGATCGCGCACATCACGTTCAACCTGCCGTACGTGATCTTCTCGGTGCTGCCGAAGCTTCGCCAAAGCTCCGACATGCTCTACGAGGCGGCGCTCGACCTTGGCTGCACGCCGCTTATGGCGCTGTGGCGCGTCGTGATCCCGGACATCATGCCGGGCATCGTGTCCGGCGCGATCCTGGCGTTCACGCTCTCGCTCGACGACTTCGTCGTCAGCTTCTTTGCGGGCAACGGCGTGGATAACCTCTCGATGTACATCTACGCCTCGGCGCGCCGCGGCGTCAACCCCGCGCTC
>CAZKGE010000214.1:1104-3514 GCA_964552065.1 uncultured Oscillospiraceae bacterium
TGTCGACGATACTGTTCGTGCCGGTCGTGACGCTGCTTTTGATCGTGAATCTCAAGAGCATCCGCGAGGAAAAAGCGCAGGAGATTCAAAGCAGGAAACTGCACGCAAAATAACCCCAATAAGGAGGTCTTTAGCCATGAAAAAACTTTTCGTACTGCTGCTGGCCGCAGTGCTTATCCTGCCAGCGCTCGGCTGCGGCAACAAGAATACCGTCACGATCAACGTGCTCAACTGGGGCGACTACATCGCGCCCGAGCTGCTCGACCAGTTCCGGGAGGAGACCGGCATCGAGGTCAAATACACGACCATGACCAGCAACGAGGAGATGCTCGTCAAGCTCGCCAGCCCGGACTGCATCTACGACGTCTGCTTCCCGTCCGACTATATCATCGAGAAGCTCATCTCGCAGAACCTCCTGCACGCGCTCGATAAATCGAATATCCCGAACCTTTCAAACGTCGACGCGCGCTTCCTCAACCTCTCGTTCGACCCGGACAACACCTACTCCGTGCCGTACATGTGGGGCACCGTCGGCATCCTGTACAACAAGACCCTGGTGAGCGGCGATGTCGACTCCTGGAACATCCTGTGGGACGAACAATACGCGGGCAAGATTTTGATGTACGACAGCATGCGCGACACGATCGGCGTCACGCTCTGCAAGCTCGGCTACGACATCAACACCCGCTCCGAGGCCGAGGTGCGCAAGGCCGAGGCCGCGCTGATTGAGCAAAAGCCCCTCGTGCGCGCCTACCTGACCGACGACATCAAGATGGAGATGATCAACGGTAACGCGGCGCTCGCGGTCGTCTACTCCGGCGACGCGCTCGCGTGCATCCAGGAGAACCCGGACCTGGCCTACGCCGTGCCCAAGGAGGGCAGCAACGTCTGGTTCGACAATATGATCATCCCCGGAACCTCCAAGCACACCGCCGAGGCGGAGAAGTTCATCGACTTCCTCTGCGGCGCGGACGTCGCAAAAGTCAACACGGAGTACATCTGCTTCTCGACGCCGAACGCCGCGGCGCTCGCGCTCCTCGATCCGGAGTTTACGGACGACCCGACCTACAACCCGCCGCAGGACGTGCTCGACCGCTGCTCGCTCTTCCACGACCTCGGGGACTTTGTGAGCGTGTTCTCCGACGCGTGGACGCGCGTGAAGGCGGCGTAGCGGAGAAATTTGCGTCGGCTTGCGGCGCCGGGCGAAAAGCCCGGCGCCGTTTTTGAAGGGATTCTAGGGGGCCGCTTGCAGGAAAACGAAAAGGCGTCCGTTGCCGAACGCCCTTCCGCTGTTTGGGTGTGTTCCGCTTCCCGAAGCAGAACCTTTATAGAGGGAGGTCAATGAACCCGAGAGCAATCTCTCGGATGGCGCGTTCCGCCTCCGGAACGTCGGTGTGGTTTGCGGCAAAGGCGATTACAAACGGCTCCTCGGCATAGACGATCCCGACGTCGTTCGCGATGCCCTCGTCCTCGCCGGTCTTGTTCGCGACCTCGATCCCTTCCGGCAGATATCCCGGAATCTTATGGCGGATCTGCTGCCCCAGCAGCATCTCCTCAATGCGGCGGCTGACCGCTTCGGACACGAACGTCCGGCGATAGACGCGCTCGAGAAGATAGCCTAACTCTCTGGGCACGAACCGGTTCTCGCGGCCTTCCTTTGCCGCGGCCCCGTCGTACAGCAGCCGGAAAAGCCGCGTACCAATAAGGCCCATGCGCGAAAACTCCTCGTTCAGCGTCCCGATGCCGAACCGGCGGATTAAAAGGTTTGCCGCCGTGTTGTCGCTGAGCTGAATCATCAGCCGGCACAGCGTCGCCACATCCGCCTCCGGCTCGCCGGCAAACAGCGACAGCGCGCCGCAACCCGGCAATTTATCCGCCTGGCGGCAGACGAGCGTTTCGGAAAGCGACGCGCGCCCTTCGGCAGCCAGCTTCTCAATCGCGGCGTATACCGGGAGCTTGATGACGCTCGCCGCCAGGAACGGCTCGTCCGCACGGACGCTGAGCTCCGCGCCCGCGAC
This sequence comes from uncultured Oscillospiraceae bacterium, assembly GCA_964552065.1. Lineage (GTDB taxonomy): Bacteria > Bacillota > Clostridia > Christensenellales > CAG-138 > CAZKGE01. Next base: position 3,123 of record CAZKGE010000214.1, read on the forward strand.
GAGGCTGCGGCAGTAAAACCCCACGTCCCCCGGCACGCGGCCCAATCGCCGCAACACCACGCTTTTATCCATACGCGCCGCAGCTCCCGCCCTTCCGGCGCCGCGCGGGCGCTTCGGACTGAATGCACACAATATAGCATAAATTAACATGAGATGCAAGAAAAACTTCATATTTATGCATATTCTTTTAAAATCCGCTCTTTTTGCAACTGATTTGCAAGCAAACGCTGCAAAACATGAGGGGTTGCAAGCGGTTTATGCGCAGGGCGGGGGCGGCGAGAGGTGGGGATACAGGGAAAATTAAGGCGTACTCTTTGCAGGGGCTTTGCCCCCGCACCCCACCAAAGGGACACGTCCCTTTGGAAACCCGACGGAAAACCCGAAAGCTGCTG
>CAZKGE010000215.1:0-3491 GCA_964552065.1 uncultured Oscillospiraceae bacterium
GCCGCACGACGGCCGCGCGCCCGACTACGACGACTGGTCGCTCAACGGCGACATCATGTTCTACTATCCGGTGCTGGACTGCGCGTTCGAGCTCTCGAGCATGGGCATCCGCGTCGACAGCCGTTCGCTTGCCGAGCAGCTGAAAAAGCGCGGCTGCGAGGAGCGCGCGCGGCTTCCGTTCCACAGGGCGTTGCTCGACGGCACGCTGCCGCTCTCCATCGGCGGCGGCATCGGCCAGTCGCGCATGTGCATGCTGATACTGGGCAAGGCGCACATCGGCGAGGTGCAGTCCTCGCTGTGGGACCGCGTGACGAGCGAGGCCTGCGAAAAAACCGGCGTAACGCTGTTGTAACAGTTCTGGCCCCTGCGGCGGGCGTGCGTCCGGCACGCCCGCCGTCTTTTTTTTGCGCGCGGAAGTCCATTTGCGCGCGCCGGATTTTGCAGGGCAGGCTGCACCGTTGGCGGCGGAACCTGCGAAAATTGTCCAAAAATGGATGCAACCTCAAAAAAAGTAACGCCAAAATAACAAAAAGACCGGCGGCGTGCAAGTTTAGCAATTTTACCAGCATTTTTATTACGAAAAAAATGCTGAAAAACTGAAAATGTAACGAATATGTAATTCCTGATATGTATAATACAGAAAAGTACAGGTATCATCATGGAACGAATTCTGTGTCAGGAGGCTGAGATTATGAAAGGAACCGGATTTGCGAGGTTCTTAAGCGTGTTGCTGGTGGCGCTGCTGGTGTTTTCCATGCTGCCCTTCAACGCGCTGGCGGACGACGCGCAGGGCGCGGACGGCGGCGAAACGCCGGACGTAACGTCCACCTCCACCCCGGAGTCGACCGCGACGCCTGAGCCGACGGCGACGCCCGAACCGACGGCGACGCCCGTGGTCAGCGGCGAGCCGGTTACCGGCGAGGCGCCGTCCGACGAAGAAACGGCGCTCTTTACGGTCACGTTCGTCGACTGGGACGGCGCCGCGATCGGCGGGGCGCAGTCCGTCGAGGCGGGCGGGGACGCGGTTGTTCCGGCCGACCCGGTCCGCGAAGGCTACGTCTTCACCGGCTGGGAGCCTTCCGACACGACCGGCATTCAGGCGGACACGGCGTTCACCGCTAAGTACCGCGAGGACACCGGCGAGGCGCAGCTCTTTACGGTCACGTTCGTCGATTGGGACGGCGCCGCGATCGGTGAACCGCAGTCCGTGTAGGCCGGCGAGGACGCCGCCGAGCCGGCAGATCCGGTCCGCGAAGGCTATCTCTTTACCGGCTGGGATCCGGCCGTCACGACGAACATCCAGGCGGACACGGTGTTTACCGCGCAGTACGAGGAGGACGCCGGCCTGGGCATTGAGGGCCCGATGATGTTCGCCGCGTTCGGCGGCGTGCTGCCGGAGGAGAAGCCGCTCGTTACCTACACGTTCGTTTCGCGCGGCGCGACCATCGATACGCAGATCATCGCCGACGGCGATTCGCTTGCCGAGCCCGCGGCGCCGGCCACCGAAGGCAACGAACGGTTTGTCGGCTGGTACGACGGCGATACGCACTTTACCTCGTTCGGCAGCGCGCTGACGGTCGAAGCGGCGGGCAGCGTGACGCTGACGGCGCGGTTTGAGACGAAGTACTACGTGTTTTTCCTGGACGATTCCAACCGCGTAATCAAAACCGTCGAGGCGGGCAACGGCGACACGGTGTCCATGAACGTGTCGTTCGACGTGGGCGCGGACCAGGCGGTCACCGGCTGGTCGCTCACCTCGGGCGGCGCTTCTGTCGGCTCGAGCGTCACCGTCGGCAGCAAGAACATCACGCTGTACCCGATCATCCGGAGCGGACACTGGCTGACGTTCGACACGCACGGCGGCACCAGCGTTGCTTCCGCGTTCTATCTGCCCGGCGCCGTGACCGTGGCGCCCGCCGAGCCGACGCGGGACGGGTACACGTTCGTGCGCTGGGCTACGGTGGAGAACGGCAACCAAGGTCACAGGTATAGGTTTGGCGAGACGCTTTCGGAGAGCGCTACGGCGCACGCCGTCTGGAGTCCCAACACGAACACGCAGTACAAGGTCGTGCACCAGCTCGAGATCGCGGACGCCGTGCCGTACACAAGCCCGCTGACGCCGGTGCCCGATTCCGCGTTCGCGTTCGATTCGATCGAGACCAAGACCGGCACCACGGGCAATAACACCAACGCCACGGCCAAGACCTATTCGGGCTTTACCGCGCAGACGATCACGCAGACGCCCATCGCGGGCGACGGCTCGACGATCGTGGTCGTGCGGTATACGCGCAACGTATATTCGGTCAAATTCCACGAATACCGTAACAATGCCTGGCGTGAGATCACGGGCATCACGATCACCGAGAAATACGGCGCGGACATCAGCGGGAGGTGGCCGACGTACGAGGGCAGCAGCGTCTGGGCCACGGGCTATTTTGGCAGCAGCCCGCAGGCTCTGTGGCAGACGAGCATCTCGGTCATGCCGCTGAACGGCGACCTGTTTTATCAGAGCAACCTGTCCGGCAGCAATACGTACAGCATGTATTACTACCTCGAGGCGCTTCCCGGCGCGAGCGGCGCGACCACCGTCAATCCGGGCGATACGGTGACGGGGAAGCTGTATAAGCTCGATCATACGGACACGGTGCGGTCCAGCGGCCTGCGCTCCACAACGGAGGACCGTTACGAGATCGCGGGCTTTACGTACTGCGGCCTGTATTCCGGCACCGTGGATTTCATCCACGGCTCCGAAAGCAACTATTACTTAAACTTCTGCTACCACCGCAACAGCTACAGCATCGCCTACCACAACGGCAATCACACGACGTCGGAGTCGGTGCTGTACCAGGCGGACATCAGCGGCAAGGGCGCCGCGCCGACCGTCCGGCCCGCCGGCGTGGACAGCTCGTTCACGTTCCAGGGCTGGTATTCCGACGCGACGTTTACGACGCCGTACACGTTCTCCGGCACGATGCCCGCGCACGGCATCCAGGTCTACGCCAAGTGGGCGCCTCCGACGTTCAGCGGCGCGGCGTTTTTGAACATGGCTGGCTCCGGCAGCCCGGTGTCGCTCGGCCCAATCGCCTGGGGCAGCAAGATTTTGGAGAGCAGCCTGCCCGACCAGAGCACGCTGACCAAACCGGACACCACCTCCACCTGGGTCTGGCGCGGCTGGTGTCAGAAGGTGAACGGCGAGTTTGTCCCGTATAATTTCAACGATCCGGTGTACAGCAACATCACGCTGTATCCGTACTGGACGAACGCCTCGTACCTGACCGTCACGTACAGCGCGGGCGCGGGCTCCGGCACGGTGCCCGACGACACGACGAAATACAACAGCGGCGCCAAGGCGCAGGTCAAGTCCGCCGCGGGCCTTGTCGCGCCCGCCGGCAAGGTGTTCGTCGGCTGGAAATGCGACGGCATAACCTATTATCCGAGCGGCGCGCTCACCGTGATCGGCAACATGACGCTGGTCGCGCAGTGGGCCGACC
>CAZKGE010000216.1:0-3490 GCA_964552065.1 uncultured Oscillospiraceae bacterium
CTTTTCTTCGTTCTTCCATCTTAGCAGATTGTCTTATATTTTAGCAGGTTCCCCTGGAAAGCGTGATGTTTTATGAGGAATTAACAGTTTACATATTGTCGTTGTTGCAGCAAAACGTTGTGTTTTTGTTCTCCTCATTTTTGGAGATGCATTATGCTAATAACTTACGGAAATTTAGAATACGCAATGCTACATCGGAAGATGCCCAATTGTTATGCCATTGGTGGAATGACGGAAAAGTAATGGCTCATGCCGGTTTCCCAAATGGGCTATATACTAATACAGAAAAAATCATACAAGAGCTGTCCACCGATTCAGACGATACATACCGTAGACTAATCACCGAAACTAGCGATATTGCTGTTGGGGAAATGAGTTATCGAAACAAGGGAAACAACATTGCACAAATCGGTATTAAGATTTATGATTTTAGCAAGCAGGGAAAAGGATATGGAACGTTGTTTCTTCAAATGCTTATTTCCGCTCTGTTTGCAAACGGGTATGAGACAATTCGCCTTGTTACCAATGTGAACAATACGCGCGCCCAACATGTTTACGAGAAACTTGGCTTCAAAAAGTTGAGGGTAAATCTCAACGCTTGGAAAAACCAATTGGGCGAACTTCAATCTTCTATTGATTACGAGTTACTTAAATTGCAATTTACCCCCGGCGAAAGCTAATTTATTACCTCCATACTATATGCCGGTGTTCAGCCCATCGATTGGCTTTGTCGATGGACTTTTTTGGCTCTCCCCTTGACTCGAACCAACGACACGCGGCCTGCGCGATGGTCGCGGCGCGTCGGCGATGAATCGCCTTCCTTCCGCTCCCTCGCTTGGCTTGCTCCGCCTCGCTGCATCGCCCACAGGGCGCGCTCGGCTCCGCAACAGTTCACAGCCGCGATGCGGCCGTTAGGCAGTGCCGTTGGATCGAGTCAACATAGAAAATGAAAGAGAAAAGGCCACCAAGATGGCGGCCTTTTCTCTTTGGCTCCCCCTGTTGGACTCGAACCAACGACACTGCGGTTAACAGCCGCATGCTCTACCGACTGAGCTAAGGAGGAACGGTACGGAGCAAATTTTACATGAAACGAGAGGGCCTTGCAAAGGACGAAAATAGCGCTTAATCAAAAATAAACGCGTAAATCTTCCGATTGCTTCCGATTCCTCCGATTTGCTTGGCTTTGATTGACGTTTTAAGCCGCGGAAACTATAATAATACCATATGGATGGACGCGTGGAGACATTGGTGCACATGGAGCGCGCGGAGCCAAAACGCCACATCCTTGCGTCCGGCGGCGCGCTGTATGCGGTCCTGCTGGCGTCCGTGATCCTCGCCATTGTTGTCGGCAACGATATCAGCGGCCGCTTTTTGCTGCCGCGCGAATATCTGCAGCCGGGGCTGTACGCCGTCCTGCTGGTTGCGGGGTATCTTTTCTATCGGTTCCGTCTGCTGTCGTACCGCTACACGCTGACCGACCGCACGCTCGGCGCCGACCGGATATTGGGCGGGCGGGAGTGCAAAAGGGTACGTGTCGCGCTGTTGGACATCCTTGAGATCCGGCCGTTTTCGGACCGGACGCGCGCGCTGCCGATACGGCCCGCAGCGCTCTATCGCGGGAAACGGCGCGATGCGATTTATATTCTATACCGTCAGGACGGGGCTTTGGGGGCGCTTTTGCTCTCGCCGTCGGACACGCTGAAGGGGAAGCTGCTCGAACAATGGAAAAACGCGGCCCGGTGAATCATCCATCGCTGCCCGAGGCGCTCGGCGCGTATGCGCAGGGCGATTTTGCGCGCTTCCACATGCCCGGGCACAAGGGCCGCGGCATGGACGGCTTTTTGCACGGCGGCGTCGCCAAATGGGACGTGACGGAGCTATCCTGCACGGACAACCTGCACACGCCCGAGGGTGCGATCGCCAACGCGCAGGAAAAAATGGCCGCCGCGTACGGCGCGAAGCGCTCGTTCCTCGTGGTCAACGGCTCCACGGCCGCCATCCACGCCATGATCCTGTCGCTCGACGAAACGGACAGGCTCTTATTGTCGCGCGACTGCCACAAGAGCGCGATCGCCGGGGCGGCGCTGGCTGGCCGCGACGTCTGTTTCTATATGCCGGAGTACGCCGCCGCGCGCGATCTTCTGGGATTGATGACGCCCGCGCAGCTCGACCGGGCGCTTGCCGACACGGGCGCGACCGCCGCGCTTATCACGAGCCCGAACTATTTCGGGCTGTGCGCCGATATAGCGGGCCTGGCCGAGGTCGCGCACCGCCGCGGCGCGCTGCTGCTCGTCGACGGCGCGCACGGCGCGCACTTTGCGTTTTCGAAGGAACTGCCCGAGGGCAACGGCGGGCACGCGGACCTTTTTTGCCATTCGCAGCACAAGACGCTCAACGCCCTGACGCAGGCCGCGAGCCTGCACGTGGGCGCGTGCCGCGTCGACGCGGAGCGCGTCATGCGCATGCTCGCCATGATCGAGACCACGAGCCCTTCGTATCTTTTGATGGCCTCGCTGGACTGGGCGACGTACACGGCCGCGCGCGCGGATTGGGCGGCACTAATCCGCGCGGCCGGCAGGCTGCGCGCCGCGATCGATAAGCTGCCCGGGCTCTCGGTATTTTCCGGGGAAAGCGTGATGGGCGCTGTTGCGGCGGACCCGACGCGGCTCGTGATCGACGTGACCGCGCGCGGACTGACGGGCTACGAGGCACAGCGCGCGCTTGAACAGGGCGGCGTCTACGTCGAGATGGCGGACCGCTTCCGCCTCGTGCTGATCCTCTCTCCGGAAGACGACCCCGCCTGGTACGACGCGCTGCCGGACGCGCTTGCCGCGCTGCCGTACGGCCGCAGGACGGCGTGGGGGCGGCAGCTGGCGTTTTCCGCGCCGGAGCGCTGCATGGGGCTGCGCGAGGCGTCGTTCGCGCGCGCACGCCGCGTCCCGCTTGCGGGGGCCGCGGGCTGTATCGCGGCGGAGGCGGTCGGGGTCTATCCGCCCGGCGTCGCGCTGCGTGTGCCCGGCGAACGGCTCGACGGGGCCTGCGTCGCGGAGCTTATCCGCGCGAGGGACGAGGGCGCGCGGCTGTTCGGCGTATTAAACGGGGAAGTGACGGTGGTGGACGCTTGATCGGCGAATTGGAACTTCTGCAAAGCCTCGCGTCGGGGCGGCACCCGCACGCGTTCCTTCTGGCCGGCCCGCGCGGCGCGGGAAAGAAGGTGATTGCGCGCAGGATGTGCGCGTTCTACTGCGCCGGAAGCGCGGACGAACGGGCCCTTGCCGGCAACCCGAACTATCTCGAGCTCGGCCCGGAGCCGATCAAGGTGGACGACGTGCGCTTCCTCGGCGAGAGCGCAAGTCTGGCGGGCTTCAACGGCGGGAAACGCGCGTTCGCACTTTTGGACGCACACCGCATGACCCCGCAGGCGCAGAACGCTTTTCTCAAGACGCTCGAGGAGCCGCCGGACGACGCGCTGTTCGTACTGACGGGCAAT
>CAZKGE010000217.1:0-3471 GCA_964552065.1 uncultured Oscillospiraceae bacterium
GCCGTCGTAATACTCCTCCACACCTCCATCACCGGCATGCCCGGCCACCAGGAGACCCCCGCGACCGGTTTTCCCCTCAGCGGCGAGCCCGCGGCCAAGGTGGACCTTGCGGCGCTGTGCCGCGCGGTCGGCATTGCCCGCGTGCGCGTGGTCGACCCGTACGACCTTGCCGCCTGCGACGCGGCGCTCGACGAGGAGCTAAAGAGCGGCGAGGCGTCGGTCATCATCGCAAGACGGCCCTGCGCGCTGCTCAAGTATGTCAAGCACGCCCCTCCGTATGCGGTCGACGCGGGCAAATGCAAGAGCTGCGGGCTGTGCCTGCGCCTCGGGTGCCCTGCGATCAGCCGCACCGCGGACGGCAAGGCCGCCGTCGACGAAACGCTGTGCACGGGCTGCGGCGTGTGCGGCCAGCTCTGCCGCTTCGGCGCGCTCGGCCGGAAGGAGGCGTGAGCATGGAAACGAAAATGGAAACAAAGAGCATCATGATTGTCGGCGTCGGCGGGCAGGGCTCGCTGCTTGCCAGCAAGCTCCTGGGGAAGCTGCTCCTTGAAAACGGCTTCGACGTCAAGGTCTCCGAGGTGCACGGCATGAGCCAGCGCGGCGGCAGCGTCGTGACCTACGTGCGCTGGGGCGGGAAGGTGTTTTCGCCGGTCGTCGAGATCGGCGAGGCGGACGCCGTCGTCGCGTTCGAGCTGCTCGAGGCCGCGCGCTGGATCGAATACCTGAAACCCGATGGCAAGCTGATCGCCAACACGCAGCGAATGAACCCCATGCCGGTCGTGACCGGCGCGGCGCTCTACCCCGAAAACCTCGTTGAAAAGATGCGGGATGCGGGCGTCGACGTCGACGCGTTCGACGCGCTCGCGCTCGCCGTGCGGGCGGGTTCGGCCAAAGCGGTCAACCTGGTGCTGCTCGGGCGGCTGTCGCGGATTATGCCGTACGCCGAGGCGGAGTGGATTACCGCCATCCGCGAAGGCGTACCCGCGGCCTATGTCGAATTGAATACCCGCGCGTTCCTGCTGGGGCGGGGCGCCGGCGCATAGAAGGAGAGTTTCGTCATGACAAACTACTACCAGCCCGAGATCGAGGCGGCCCCGCGGGAGACGATTCGCGCGCTGCAAAGCGAGCGGCTCGCCGCGACCGTAAAGCGCGTCTACGAGCGCGTGCCGCATTACCGCGACCGCATGCAAGAGCACGGCGTCTCCCCGGACGGCATCCGCTCCGTGGACGATTTGTCTAAGCTCCCGTTTACGTACAAGCAGGACCTGCGCGACACCTACCCCTATGGCATGTTCGCCGTGCCGCTTGCCGACGTTTCCCGCATTCACGCCTCGTCCGGCACGACCGGCAAGCAGATCGTCGTCGGGTACACGAAAAACGACCTCTCGCTCTGGGCCGACTGCTGCGCGCGCTCGATCGTGGCGGCGGGCGGCGGCGCGGACGACGTCGTGCACGTGTCCTACGGCTACGGGCTGTTTACGGGCGGGCTGGGCCTCGACGGCGCGGCGCTCAAGATCGGCGCGACCACGGTGCCGGTTTCGAGCGGCAACACGCAGCGGCAGGTGACGATCCTTCGTGACTTCGGCTCCACGATCCTCTGCTGCACGCCGTCGTACGCGCTGCACATCGCCGAGGTGCTCAAAGAAAGCGGCGCGACAAAGGACGACATCTCGTTGAAGGCCGGCATATTCGGCGCGGAGCCGTGGACGAACGAGATGCGAAAGCAGATCGAGGAACAGCTCGGCATCAAGGCCTACGACATCTACGGGCTCACCGAGATCATCGGCCCGGGCGTGGCGTTCGAGTGCGGCGAGCAGACGGGCATGCACGTCAACGAGGACCACTTCCTCGTCGAGGTGATCGATCCGGACACCGGCGAGGTGCTGCCCGAGGGCACGCAGGGCGAGCTGGTGTTCTCGTGCATCACAAAGGAGGCGTTCCCGATTTTGCGCTACCGCACGCGCGACATCGGCGTCATCACGAGGAAGCCCTGCTCGTGCGGGCGGACGCTCGTCAAAATGACCAAGCCCCGCGGCCGCACGGACGACATGCTGATCGTGCGCGGCGTCAACGTGTTCCCGTCGCAGATCGAGACCGTGCTGCTCGAGAACGGCTACACCGCAAACTACCGCATCGTCGTGGACCGCTCCGCGCACTTCGACACGATCGAGGTGCAGGTCGAGATCACGAGCGGCATATTCTCGGACACCGTCAAGGGCATCGCCCACAAGGAGAGGGAGCTCGAGGAAGCGCTGCGCGCGATGCTCGGCGTCGCCGCAAAGGTGAAGCTGCTCGAGCCGAACACGATCGAGCGCTCGATCGGCAAGGCGGTCCGCGTCGTTGACAAACGCAAACTATTGGATTAGGGAGGCTGGCAAAATGGTACAACAACTGTCCGTATTTTTGCAGAACGAGCCCGGCAGGCTGGCCGCCATCACGCGCGCGCTCGCGGAGGGCGGCGTCGACATCCGCGCGCTGTCGATCGCCGACACGACGGACTTCGGCATCCTCCGCCTGTTGGTCAGCGACGCGAATCTCGCCAAAGAGATTCTGGAAAAACAGCACTACGCCGCCGGCATCACCGTGGTCACCGTGGTCGCGGTGCCGGACGTGCCGGGCGGGCTTGCGCGCGTACTCACGCTGCTTGCCGACGGCGGCGTCGACATCGAGTATATGTATTCTTTAATCGGCCGCGGCGAGGACAAGGCCTATATGGTGTTCCGCGCTTCGGACGAACAAAAGCTGCTCAAAATTTTGCAAGCCAACGGCATCGCGACCGTCACCGGCGAGCAGCTTCATCTGCGCTGACAGGCCGGAGCGGCCGAAAGAGGGGGAGGATTATGCAAGAGCTCAACCGCATCAACCAATACTTTTCGGACTCGATCATCCGGCGCATGACGCGCATCTCGTACGCGTGCGGCGCGATCAACCTCGCGCAGGGGTATCCGGAGTTCGACCCGCCCGAGGCGCTGATGGATCGACTCGCCGAGATCAGCCACAAGGGCCCGCACCAGTACGCCATCACGATGGGCGCGCCGAACTTTCGGCAAGCACTTGCAAAAAAATGCGGCCGCTGCATGGGCCGGACGCTCGACCCGGAGACCGAGATGGTCGTGACCATCGGCTCGACCGAGGCCATGATGGACACGCTGTTTGCGCTGATGAACCCCGGCGACAAGCTCGTCATCTTCTCGCCGTACTTCGAAAACTACGCCGCGCAGGCGCTGATCGCGGGCTGCGAGCCGATCTTCGTGCCGCTCGCGCCGCCGGACTTTGGCTTCGATCCCGAAGTGCTCGAGGACGCGTTCCGGCAGAACCCCAAGGCGATTCTGATCTGCAACCCATCTAATCCGAGCGGCAAGGTGTTCACGCGCGAGGAACTGACGCTCATCGGCGAAATGGCCGCGCGCTACGACGCGTACGTCATCATGGACGAGGTGTACGAGCACATCATCTACGCGCCGCATCAGC
>CAZKGE010000218.1:0-3468 GCA_964552065.1 uncultured Oscillospiraceae bacterium
CCGCTGCGCGCATTATTGGGATTGTAAGGAGCGCGCGATGGACAGCTCGATCATAGTCGGTATTCTTGCGCTTTTCGGCACGCTCGGAGGGTCCTGGCTTGGGGTTCGGCAGAGCAACAAGCTGGTCAACTGGCGGATCGATCAGCTCGAAGAAAAGGTTACGGAGCACAACCGTCTCGTCGAGCGGCTGGCGGTCGCGGAGCGGGACGTGACATCCGCGCATCGGCGCATTGACAAATTGGAAACGGAAAGGAAAAAGGCGGTATGACGGATATTTTAATCGGAAGCGCCGTGCAGATTACGGCGACGCTGCTGATTACGTTGATCGGCGTGCTCGGCTCCTATCTGACGATCAAGCTCGGCAGAAAACAGGAGCTGGCCACGGTCAACGCCGCGCAGCAGGAGGTCATCGATCTGGCGCAGCAGACCGTCGGGGAACTGCAGCAGACGATGGTCGAGAACCTGAAGGCGGCGCACGCCGACGGCAAGCTCACCAAGGAGGAGATCGCGTCGCTGCGCAAGCTGCTTGTGGACAAAACCATGGAGAAGATGTCGGTGACCACCTACAACCTGCTTGCGGCGGCTGCGGTGGACATCGGCGCACTAATCCGCGGCGCGGGCGAGAACCTGATCGCCTCGATGAAGCGGGACGCGCAGTAAGGGACGGGGCGGAGGAACGGCGGGGGGAACGGCGGGGGCGTTGCCCTCAAACTCCCATCAGGGGGCCGAAGACCCACAGTTCGCAATGGTCGCACACGCCCTTTTGGGCCTGTGCTCCCTTGCTCACTGGGCCTGCGCTTCGCTTTATCCGCCACAGGCGGCGCTCAGCTTCAGCCCCTTTGGAAACCCAACGAACCGGCGAAAGACCGGCCAGGCAGTAAAAATAGAGGCCCTCGCCGGGTTCCAAGGGCCATCGGCCCTTGGCGGGGTCCGGGGGCGGAGCGCCCCGGTATTAAAATCAAAAAGGCGGGGGTACCCCCGCCTTTTTCTATTCATTCTATCCCCCGTGCCCCTACTGCCCGATCGCGTTCACCTGCACGAGCGTTTCGACGTACTGCATCGCGGCGAGCACGGCGAGCGCGGGCAGCGCGCGCGGGAGGAATGCGCGTCCCTCCTTCTCCATCTCGGCACCGATGCGCGCGGCCAGGAATATGAACACAAAATAGAGGATCACGAACGTGCGCGCGCCGGAAGCCCACACTGTGGGCGAGAAGCCGAGCACGACGCGCGCGGTCGCGCCCGCGCACAGCGCGTAAACGCAGAGGAGCGCCGTCCGTTTTTCGGTAAACGCCTGATAGAGGCAGACGGCGACGCAGGCGGCGGCAATCAGCATGGTGAGCAGCGGCAGGAACGAGTCCCAGTCGCCCCAGACGGGATTCGTACCGTACTTAGTCATCGACGAGCCCACGGCGTACAGCGTCGGGAACGCCTTCTGCACCGCGGGGGCGAACAGCCCGAAGCCGTACACGAGCGTCAGCAAAAGCGGCAGCGCGGCGAGCGCGGCGTAGGCGGGCGCGCGCTTTTTTTGGACCATGCGCCAAAATAGCAGCGCGGCAAAGATGGCAAACACGAGGTTCGGGAACACGACATACTGGAACATCGTGGACGTAAAGCCGAGCTCGAGCTTGTTTAGGAACGGCAGCGTTGCAAAATCCGGGAACCAGACGACGGCCTCCTCGACCTCGCGGATGCCGAGCGCGGGGGAGCTTAGGTGCACAATCAGCATGCAGGCGGCAAGGCCGACTTCAACGGCGAGCAGCGGCCGGAACCGCTTCGCTGCGATCGCGTAAATAAGCAGCGGCCCCGAGACCGCGAGGAACGTGCAGCAGGCCTGCTCCTGGCTGCCGGCGAGCAGCGCGGAGAGAACGCCGAGCACGGCAAACCGCGCGGGGAGGCGCTGCTCCGGATGGGCGAGCAGTCGCTTAATTGGCACGAGCGCGAACGCGATGGCCGCGCAGGACCAGAGGTAGACGCAGGTCGTGGTGATCCAGCCCGCGGAGACCATGTCCGTAAACGGGTAGAGCAGAAAGAACAGCACGACGAGCCAGTTGACGCGCGCGTTTTTGCCGTCCGACACAAGATAGGAAACGGCCCACGCAAACGCCGTGAACACAGCCGTGTCCAGCACGCGCCACAGGATCGGCGGCAGTTTTAGCAGAGTCAAAAAGATTGCGTCGACGAATATCCGCGTGCTCCAGCTCACGTACCGATGCACCATGAACCGGAGAAACGGCCCGTACTCGATCGCGCGGACGGTGCGGTCGTCGGACGCGTACATGTTCGTCAGAAGGTGCAGGATGAAAGAGAGCAGGAACAGTATGATAAAAGGAAAATACGCGCTGGTTACCAGCGCGCGGACGCGGCCGAACACCGTCTTTTTCCCCTGCATGCGGCGCCTCCCGGTAAAAAGATTGCCCTCAGTGTACATCAATTCCGCGCGCTTGTCCATCCAATGCGCGTCTGATATAATGAAGCCGCACAAGAGAAGCGCAGCGGGTGGAAGGAAGGGGCTTATTCTATGGAGAGCATATCGGCCGGGAAGAAATTCACCAAAAAAGAGAAGAGCTGGATCCTGTACGACTGGGCGAATTCCGTCTACGCCACAAACATCATGGCGGCGATATTCCCGATCTATTACGCGGGCATCGCGGACGACATGGGCAACAAGTGGTGGGGCATCGGCGTGGCGCTCGCGTCGCTGATCTGCGCCGTGCTCGCGCCGACGCTCGGCGCAATCGCGGACTTTAAGGGCTATAAGAAGAAGCTGCTGGCCGTGTTCATCGTCATTGGCGTCGTGTTCACGGCCTGGATGGCGTTTGTCAGCACCTGGCAGTGGCTGCTCGTCGGCTACGTCATCAGCCGCATCGGCTTCTCCGGCGCGAACGTGTTCTACGACTCGTTCCTCACGGACGTAACGACGAACGAGCGCATGGCCCGCGTGTCCGCCTGGGGCTACGCGATGGGCTACATCGGCGGCAGCACGATCCCGTTCGTGATCTCGATCGCCGTGCTGATGCTGACCAAGTTCTCGCCCATGGCGATCAAGTTTTCCATTCTGATCACGAGCGTGTGGTGGGCTGCGTTCTCCGTGCCGATCCTGTGGAACGTGCATCAGGAATACTACGTCGAAACGCCGCCCAAGGAGCTGGCCAAGAACGCCGGCAAAAACCTGCTTGACACGGTGAAGCGCTGCGTGACGAACAAGGGGCTGCTGATCTTTTTGATCGCGTACTTTCTCTATATCGACGGCGTGGACACGGTCATCAGCATCTCGACCAACTACGGCGCGACGCTGGGCCTGGGCTCGACGGGCATGATACTCGCGCTCCTCGTCACACAGCTCGTCGCGGTGCCGTTCTCGATCCTGTTCTCGAGGTTTGCGGGCAAGTTCGGCGCGATCAAAATGATCGTTTCGGCCATCTGCGTGTATTTCTGCATCTGCATCGTGGGCTTCTTCATGGGCCGCAT
>CAZKGE010000219.1:0-1743 GCA_964552065.1 uncultured Oscillospiraceae bacterium
AGCAGGAATGCCCAAAGATAGTCCGAGAAAAACGCTTCCACGCGCGCATACCATGAAAAGTTCATCCGTCCCATCAGCGCCAACGCGACGACGGCGGACGCAAGCATCGCGCCGATCGGCCGTATGTCGCGCACACGGCAGGTTTTGCAGTAGAGCAGCGAGCCGGCGTACGTATAGAACGCGGCTGTCAAAAACCCCGCTATGACCCAGAAGAACAGCAGCACCTTGTCGGCGCGCAGGAATATGTTGCTCGTGCGCACGGACATCGTCAGCCGGTACAGCGGCGCGTCCATCGCCGCGATGTCCGCGTAGGAATACGTCAGCGACAGACACAGCCAGGCGACCGCGCTGAGCGCGCCGCCTGCAAGAAGGCCCAGCCGCTCGTTTCGGGCCGCCTCGTCCAGCCCGTGCACACCCTGCCCGCAGATCAGTATGGATACGGCGGCGGGCAGATAGCGACCGGTCCCAGTTGCGGAGTGGCGCAGCATCGCCCAAACGCCGTCGCCGAGCAGCGGATACAGCCGGAACAGCGCGTAGGCCGGTGCGGCGATGGCGAACGCAACAACAAACGACAGCGCGGTCACGCCGAGCAGCAGCTTGCCGACGCGGCCGATGGCTTCCAGCCCATAGAAAACGGGAACGAGCACCGCGGGCAAAAAGAACAGCGCGACCGAGGCCGCGGGCGTCTCCGGGTAAACGTACCGGCACAGGATGAGCAGCATGCGCGTGAATGGGAACGCCGCAGCGATCACGAGCGACAGCATGGTCACGGCCGCCGCCGCGCCGCCCAGCCCCCGGCCGAGCGCGCATTCGTACAGCTCCGACAGGTGCTCCGCACCCGCGCGCTTCATCGAAAAGGTGATCAGCACGAATATCAGGTATGTCAGCAGCGCGGACAAGAGGCTTGCAACATAGCTGGAGTTGCCGCGCGCGAACAGTGCGGTCGTGTCCATCGCAAATATCCCGCTGACCGCCGCCGAAATCAACACGAGCGAGATGCCCTCCGCGATGCCGATTTTCCCCTCGCGCAGGTTCATATGCTCGCCCTCCGCGTGTTGGCAAAGTCCGTCAATCGTGTCTTGGAGCGGATGCGGCCGCGCAGGCCGGCCGGGCCCTTGGAATTCGTCTTGGGCGAGACCGGCGAGAGGAACGGCACGCCGTAGGACTTCAGGCCGGCCAGCCACAGAATCGAAAGAAACAGCGCGACGGTCAGGCCAAGCAGACCGCCGAGCCAGCCCGCAAGTATCAGCGCGACGCGAAAGTATGACACGGCAAGCTTCGCGCTGTAATCTGTGATCGTGAACATCCCGATCCCCGACAGCGCGACGATAATCAGCACGACCGAGCTGCAGATGTTCGCGGACACGGCCGCCTGCCCCATCAAAAGCCCACCGATGATGCCGATGCTCTGTCCGAGCACACCGGGCACGGACAGCCCGGCCTCGCGCACAAGCTGAAACGCCAGCAGCAAAAACAGCATCTCGAGCGGCAGCGGCAGGAACACCATGCTGCGCGAGGCGACGACCGTGCTGAGCACCTCGCTGCTCAGCATGCTCTGGTGGTGCTGAGCTAGCGCAATGAAATACCCCGACATGACCGTGGCCAGGAATGCGCCGACATACCTTGCCAGACGCACGAGCGTGCCGATCGGCTGGCGCATGTAGGTATCCTGCGCGGAGGACATCAGTAAAAACAGCGTCGTCGGCAGTATCATCGCGATCGGCGAGCCCTCGACGAGCAGCG
>CAZKGE010000219.1:1753-3466 GCA_964552065.1 uncultured Oscillospiraceae bacterium
GTCCGGCCGCTCGGTGGACAGCACGGTGGGCAGCGGCGAATACGGGTGCGCCTCGATCAGCTGCTCAACCAGGCCCGAGGAGATGATCGCGGTCTTATCGATTGTGGCCAACCTGCGCTTGACCTCGGAAACAAGGCCCGCGTTGGCGACGCCGTACAGATAGGCCATGACGATGCGCGTGTTGTTCTTGCCGCCGGACTCGCGAAACTCGCAGACGAAGTCGTCGAGCTTTATGATGCGGCGCAGCAGCGTAAGGTTCGTGCGCAGGTTCTCCGTGAACGCCTCGCGGGGGCCGAGCACGACGGTCTCCTGCTCGGTCGTGCCGACGCCGCGGCTGGCAAAGCCGCGCGTGTCCATCAATACGACGCGGGTTTCGCCTTCCAAAAACACGGCGGTGCGCCCCTCGAGGATCGCGGACAGGACGGTGTCGAAGCGGTCGGTGATCTCGACCTCCTGCATTAAAAACACGCGTATGGCGGCATAGTCGGCGAGCGATTCGCCCTCTATGCGCCTCAGCCGATTGTTCAGGGCGGGCTTGAGTATGAACTCGTTGATTTTGTCGGAATCCGCCATGCCGTTGACGAACACAGCGAGCGCCGGTACGTCCGGCCGCAGCGGAAACGGGCGGAATATGATGTCCGGATTGATCCTTGTATGAAACGCCCGTTCGATGCGCGCGCGGTTCTCGGCGATCGAACCGGAGATAGTGCCCTCCTCGGGATGCTTTTCCGACCCATGCTCCGGCTCGCTCGTGCGAAACAGCCCCGGCTCGCCGCGCTCGGTCTCCAGAAGCTCGTATTCCGTAGCCGGCACGTCGAAGCGGAACAAGCCGCTGATCTTCGACTTCTTCCAAGGTTTTTCCATACTTAACAGTATCTGCATAAAAAAGAGGACCTATGCGCCGTCTGGCGCGCAGGTCCTCCGCGTAAAACCGATTGGTTTTTTTACTCCTCCGAGATCTTCGCCTGCGCGGCCGCAAGCCGTGCGATCGGCACGCGGAACGGCGAACAGGACACGTAGTCAAGCCCGACCTTATGGAAGAACTCGATGCTCGCGGGATCGCCGCCGTGCTCGCCGCAGATGCCGAGGTGCAGCTCCGGACGCGCTTTTCTGCCGAGCTCGCAGGCCATCTTCACGAGCTTGCCGACGCCAACCTGGTCGAGCTTGGCGAACGGATCGGACTCGAAGATCTTCTTCTTGTAGTACTCGTCGAGGAACTTGCCGGCGTCGTCGCGCGAGAAGCCGAACGTCATCTGCGAGAGGTCGTTCGTGCCGAACGAGAAGAATTCGGCGGATTCGGCGATCTTGTCGGCGGTCAGCGCCGCGCGCGGCACCTCGATCATCGTGCCGACGAGGTACGGGATCTTCACGCCCTGCTCGGCCATGATCTTCTCCGCGGTCGAGTCGACGATGTTCTTGATGAACTCCAGCTCCTTCGACTCGCCGACGAGCGGGATCATGATCTCCGGCACGATGTCCAGCTTGTCCGTCCTGCGCACCTCGATGGCGGCCTCGATGACGGCGCGCGTCTGCATCTCCGCAATCTCGGGATACGTGACCGCAAGACGGCAGCCGCGGTGGCCAAGCATCGGGTTGAATTCGTGCAGCTGCTCGACGGTGTGCTTGAGCGCCTCAAACGTCAGGCCCATATCGCGCGCGAGCTCGCGGATGTCCTCGTCCTCGGACGGCAGGAACTCATGCAGCGGCGGGTCC
>CAZKGE010000220.1:0-3438 GCA_964552065.1 uncultured Oscillospiraceae bacterium
AATACGCCATCGAGCAGGCGGAGAAGCGGTTTCTCGGCCTGCTTTTGCCCGCCGCGGCCGCGCTGAACGCGCTCAGCCTGGACGCGCCGCTATCCGCGGACGTCGTCGCCGCGTGCGAGGCGCTGCCGTTCTTCGACAAGCTTCGGCTGGTCTTCGTGCGCCGCCTGTCCGCCGACGAGGGGGACAAGCTCGCCGCCTATGTTTCACGCGTGCCGGAGAGCACGCTGCTGATTATTTCCGAGCGCGGCGACGCGGTCAAGGGCGCGCTGCTGACGAAAATGCGGGAATTGGGAAAGGCCGTGGAGTTTGCCGAATACGACGAAACCCGGGCCGCGGCGTTTGCGGTAAAGCGCGCCAGGGAGCTCGGCTGCGCGCTCGACCGCCCCGCCGCGCATAAGCTCGTCGACATGGTCGGCACGGGGCTGCGCGCGCTCGAGAGCGCGGTCGCCAAGGCCGCGGCGTACGCGGGCTACGCCAGTGCGGTGACGGAACGGCACCTTGACGCGTGCATCGCGCCGAACATCGAGTACCGGATTTTTACGATGCTCGACCGATTGGTCGCGGGCGATAAAAAAGCGGGCCTTGCGGCGCTCGCGGGCCTGATTCACTCGGGTGAGAACGCGCTCGGGCTCGCGGCCTTCCTCGCGGGACGGCTGCGTCAGATGCTCGTAGCCAGAGAGCTGCTCGACGCGGGCGCTTCGGACGAGGCCGCTGCCAGGAAGGTCGGCGGCAACGCCTACGCCGCGCGCATGAGCGTCAAGAACGCAAAGAAGCTGACGAGGGCGCGGCTCGAGCGAGCGGTGATCGCGTTCGGCCAGGTGGACTTCATGCAAAAGCAGGGGCGCATGCAGGACCGCGACGCGCTGCTTGCCGCGGCGCTGGAGAATTTTTAATCGCATCGAAATTACATAAGGAGAACCGTCCCATGATCAAGCACATCGTGCTGACGAAGCTCGCCGACCCGGACCGCGACGCGCCGGTCGCGATCGAGATGCTTTCCGCCCTGCCCGGCAAGATCCCGTGCATCGTGTCGCTATACGCCGGCCGCGATTTTGCCGGCTCGGACCGCAGCTACGACGTCGGCCTCGTTGTGGAGTTTGCCACGCGCGAGGACCTGGCTTCTTACATCGACCATCCCGAGCACCAGCCAGTCAGGGAATTCATGCGCGCGCGCCGCACGGCCTCCGTGGCCGTGGACTTCGAGGTCTAGCATGAACGAGTTTCGCGTGGTGTCCGACTACGTCGAGAAGGGCGACCAGCCGCAGGCGATCGACGAGCTCGCGCGCGGCGTGCTCCGCGGCGACAACATGCAGGTGCTGCTCGGCGTGACCGGCTCCGGCAAGACGTTTACGATGGCCAAAGTCATCGAGCGCGTGCAGAAGCCCACGCTCGTCGTGGCGCACAACAAGACGCTCGCGGCGCAGCTCTGCGCGGAGTTTCGGGAGTTCTTTCCGGACAGCGCGGTCGAGTACTTCGTGTCGTACTACGACTATTACCAGCCCGAGGCCTATATCCCGTCGAGCGATACGTACATCGAAAAGACCGTCGACATCAACGACGAGATCGACCGGCTGCGCTACAGCGCGACAAGCTCGCTCAACGAGCGGCGGGACGTGATCATCGTGGCGTCGGTGTCGTGCATCTACGCGCTCGGCGACCCCGTCGAGTACATGCGCATGTCGGTGTCGCTGCGGAAGGGCATGGAGGTCTCGCGCGACGAAATCGTCAAAAAGCTTGTCGACATCCAGTTCCAGCGCAACGACTTCGATTTAGCGCGCGGCACGTTCCGCGTGCGCGGCGACGTGCTCGACATCTTCCCCGTGCACTATGCCGACCGCGCCGTGCGCGTGCAGTTTTTCGGCGACGAGATCGAGCGCATCACGGAGGTGCACGCCGTGACCGGCGAGGTGCTCGCCGAGCGCGCGCACATCGCGATTTTCCCCGCGTCGCACTACGCCACGAGCCGCGAAAAGCTCGACGCCGCGATGGACGAGATCATAGCGGACATGGAGAAGCGGCGGGACGAGTTTACGAGCCAAGGTAAGCTGATCGAGGCGCAGCGCATCGAGCAGCGCACGCGCTACGACCTCGAGATGATGCAGGAGATCGGCTACTGCAACGGCATCGAGAACTACAGCCGCTATTTCGACGGCAGAAAGCCCGGCGAGCCGCCGTTTACGCTGATCGATTATTTTCCGAAGGACTTCCTCCTGATCGTCGACGAGTCGCACGCGACCATCCCGCAGATCGGTTCCATGTACCGCGGGGACCTCGCGCGCAAGACTTCGCTCGTCGAGTACGGCTTTCGCATCCCGTCGGCGTTCGACAATAGGCCATTGAAGTTTCCGGAGTTTGATGCGCGCATCCCGCAGTGGATCTGCGTGTCCGCCACGCCCGGCGAGTACGAGCTCGGCCGCGCGAATCACGTCGCCGAGCAGATCATCCGCCCCACCGGCCTCGTCGATCCCGGGATCGAGGTCCATCCGGTCAAGGGGCAGATCGACGACCTGCTCTCCGAGATCCGGCTCCAGACGAAAAAGGGCTACCGCACGCTCGTCACCACGCTGACCAAGCGCATGGCCGAGAACCTGACCGAGTATCTCGACGGCATGGGCGTAAGGGTGCGATACATGCACTCCGACATCCAGACCATGGAGCGCATGGAGATCATCCGGGACCTGCGGCTCGGCGACTTCGACGTGCTGGTGGGCATCAACCTCCTGCGCGAGGGGCTGGACCTGCCCGAGGTGGGGCTTGTCGCGATCCTCGACGCCGACAAGGAGGGCTTCCTCCGCTCCGCGACGAGCCTGATCCAGACCATCGGCCGCGCGGCGCGCAACGTCGAGGGCAAGGTCGTCCTCTACGCCGACACGGTCACGCCGAGCATGCAGCGCGCCATGGACGAAACCGGGCGCCGCCGCAAAAAACAGAAGGCGTATAACGAACAAAACGGCATCACGCCGCAGAGCGTCGTCAAGGCCGTGCGCGACACGTTCGCCATCACGACCAAGGTCGAGGACGGCGCCGAGACCATGACTGCCGACGAGAAAGCCGCGCGCATCGGGCTCCTCACCGAGCAGATGCGCGACTGCGCGCGCGCGCTCGAGTTCGAGCAGGCCGCACGCCTCCGCGACGAGATCAAAAAGCTCTCCGGCGAGGAGGCGCTCGAAAAAGCCAAAGCCAAGCCCGGCACGATCGGCAGCCGCAAACGCTCGCGCGGACGCACGCGGAAGTAGCGGGGAACGGGGAACGGATGGCGGAGAGCGAACGATAGAAACGTCGGTTTGTTAGTGTTCTTTTCCCGCTTTTTCTTTTGCAAAAGAAAAAGTGGACAAAAAGAAAATCGGGAGCCGGACTCCGAGTTGCCCGCCGCTTTAAAATGTAAAATCCGTCGAACAATTTCAAATTTTTTCCGAACATACGTTTGCATTTAAATCT
>CAZKGE010000221.1:0-3432 GCA_964552065.1 uncultured Oscillospiraceae bacterium
CGTACGACGGCCCCTTTTTTCAAAAGCAGCTTCCCGTTTTCAAAAGCAGCTTCCCGTTTCTTCTCGCCGCCTAGCCGCGGTGCGCGCGCACGGCGGCGGTCACGACATGCCAAACGAGCACGCTGGTCGTGACGGTGCCGACGCCGCCGGGCACGGGCGTAATGGCGGAGACGACGGGCATGACCTCATCGAAGCGGACGTCGCCCGCGAGCTTGCCGTCGGCGGTGAAGTTGATGCCGACGTCGAGCACGACCTGTCCGGGGGACACGTGCTCGCCGCAGATCAGGCCCGGCTTTCCGGCGGCGGCTATGAGGATGTCCGCGCCGCGCGTGACGGCGGGGAGGTCGGGGGTCTTCGTGTGGCAGACGGTGACGGTGGCGTTGCGGCCAAGCAGCAGCATGGACAGCGGCCTGCCGACGACAAGGCTCCGGCCGACGACGACGGCGCGCTTGCCGGCGGGGTCAACGCCGTAATAATCGAGGATCTCCATGCACGCCTCGGCGGTGCAGGGCGGGAAGCCGAGGCCCGTCTGCGCAAACACGCCTGCGAGCGAACCGGCCGTCACGCCGTCGACGTCCTTCTCCGGCGCGATGGCGGAAAACACGCGCTCCTCGTCGATCCCGTCGGGCAGCGGGCGGAGCAACAGAATCCCGTGCACGCCGCGGCTGCGGCTAAGCAGACGCACGCGGCGGATCAAATCCCGCTCCGCAACCTGCTGCGGCAGCGCGTATTTTACGATGCGCACGCCGACGCTCTCCGCGCGCTTGACGGCCCCGCGCTCGTAGGTAACGTCGTCGCCGCTTTCGCCGACGCGCACGATCGCGAGCGTCGGCTGCACGCCGCGGCGCTTGAGCTGATCCGCCGCCTCCCTTGTGCGCGCGTCAATCGCGACGGAAACGTCGCTTCCCTTCCAGATTGTCGCCATGCGGGCCTCCTTCAAACAGACAGTGGTGTCGCGGCCCCGCGCCCGTCAGCGCAGATTCAGCCGCACGTCGTCGTAGATTTCGTCCGCGCGCGCGCAGTACACGTCCAGCATATCGTTGGCGCGCGCGTTGAGCTCACCGGCGCGCTGGCGGTCGGCCATGAGGCCCGTGTTGATGAACACGTTGAGCCCCGCGCCCATCAGCGCGGCCTTGCACAGCGCCGCGCCTACGCCAACGTCGGACAGCGCGAGCCGCGAGCCCTTCTCGGCAAGCTCCGCGAGCAGACCGATAGCCTCGCAGCAGGTCTCCATGATGGCAAGCGGCGCGAGGCTGGCGCCGTAGAGCGCGCTCTCCATGATATGCGCGCGCTCGGCGCGCTGCGGCTCGGTCTCCTTGGGCAGCCGGTACGCTTCCGCGAGCGGCAGGAACGCTTCGGCGTCCTCGTCGATCAGCGACAAAAGTTTTTTCTGCAAAATTTCCGCGCGCGCGGCGACGCGCTGCACGTCGGCCTCGACGGCGGCGTATTTCTTCTTGCCGACCGTGAGGTTTGCGACCATGCGGGTTAGGGCCGCGCCGAGCGCGCCGGCGAGCGCGGAGGCCCCGCCGCCGCCCGGCACAGGATCGGCGGAGGCGAGCAGCTCGGAAAAGCGCGGGATCGTCGTCTTTGCGTACTTCATGATCGTCCCTCCGTTAAAACAGTCCGCGGATGCGGCCGGAATCGTCGACGTCGATGCGCTCGGCGGCGGGGGACTTCGGCAGGCCCGGCATCGTCATGATGTCGCCGGTCAGCGCCACGATAAAGCCCGCGCCCGCGGAGATCCTGAGATTCTTGACCGTGACGGTGAAGTCCTGCGGCGCGCCGAGGAGCGCAGCGTCGTCGGAAAAACTGTACTGTGTCTTGGCCATGCAGACGGGAAGCCCGGAAAAGCCCAGCGCAGTCAGCTGCTCCGCCTGCTTTTTTGCGGCGGGCAGAAGCTGCACGCCCTTCCCGCGGTAGACGCGCTTGACGATCGACGCGATCTTCTCCTCGATCGGCAGATGCAGGTCGTACGCGTACGAAAACGCATTCTCCATCTCGCAGAGCCTTGCCACCTCGCGTGCAAGCGACACGCCGCCCGTGCCGCCCTTCTCCCAGACCTCCGAGAGCACGACGTTGACCGCCGCTTTCTGGCATTCGGCCTCGACGAGCGAGAGCTCGCGCACGGTGTCGGCGGGGAAACGGTTCAGCGCGACGACGCAGGGCAAGCGGAACACGTTCTGGATGTTGTCCGCGTGCCGCAGCAGGTTTGGGACGCCGCGCTGCAGTGCCGCAAGGTCCTCGGTCTCGAGGCTGTCCTTCGGCACGCCACCGTGGAGCTTCAATGCGCGCACCGTCGCGACGATCACGACCGCGCTGGGCCTGATGCCGGCGGCGCGGCACTTGATGTCGAAGAATTTCTCTGCGCCAAGGTCCGCGCCGAAGCCCGCCTCGGTCACCGTGTAGTCGAACAGCTTCAGCGACATCTTCGTGGCCGCGATCGAGTTGCAGCCGTGCGCGATGTTCGCGAACGGCCCGCCGTGCACGAACGCCGGCGTGTGCTCGAGCGTCTGCACGAGGTTCGGCTTGAGCGCGTCGCGCAAAAGCGCCGCCATTGCGCCCGCAGCGCCGAGGTCGCCCGCCGTGACGGGCCGCTCGTCCGCCGTAAAGCCCACGACGATGCGCGAGAGCCGCTCCTTTAGGTCCCGGATGTCGGCGGCAAGGCAGAGCACGGCCATGATCTCGGACGCGACGGTGATGTCGTAGCCGTCCTCGCGCGGCACGCCGCCCGTGCGGCCGCCGAGCCCGTCGACAATAAAGCGCAGCTGCCGGTCGTTCATGTCGACGCAGCGTCGCCACGTGACGCGCCGCGGATCGATATTCAGCGCGTTGCCCTGGTAGATATGGTTGTCGAGCATGGCGGCGAGCAGGTTGTTCGCCGCGCCGACGGCGTGGAAGTCGCCCGTAAAATGCAGGTTGATATCCTCCATCGGCACGACCTGCGCGTATCCGCCGCCCGCCGCGCCGCCCTTGATGCCGAACACGGGGCCCAGCGACGGCTCGCGCAGCGCAACGCACGAGCGCTTGCCAATCCTGCGCAGCCCGTCGGCAAGGCCGACGGTCGTGGTGGTCTTGCCCTCGCCCGCGGCGGTGGGCGTGATCGCGGTCACGAGAATGAGCTTGCCGTCGCGGTGCTGCGTTTCGGACAGCAGCGAAAGGTCGACCTTGGCCTTGTAGCGGCCGTACTGCTCGAGGTATTTTTCGTCGATGCCCGCCGCTTCCGCGACGCGCGCGATCGGCCAAAGGTCCGCCGCCTGCGCAATCTCAATGTCGGGGGATACGCTCATGTCCCGCCCTCCTTATTGGTGACTCTACAGCATAGAATGCCCGCATTCGGGCATTTTTGCGCGGCATCATGTGAAAAAGCAACTGCGCACGGCGCCGGACATGTACAGCGAGCCCAGCGCGCAGACGACGCCGTCCGGGCCGGCA
>CAZKGE010000222.1:0-3370 GCA_964552065.1 uncultured Oscillospiraceae bacterium
GTCGTCGCGGTCGCCATCGTGACCTATTTCTACAATAAAACTTACGCCGTCGTCACGGGCGGCAACCTGACTGCGGTCAAGGACATCAACATCAAGGCCTCCTCCAAGGAGTTTGTCACCGCGGACGGCGCGGGCGTGGGCGCCGGCGGCACGGCGGGCGTGGGCGGCACGTTCGACATCATCATCACGAAGGTCGTAACGAAAGCCTACACGAATACCGGCGTGCACCTGACGAGCGTTGCAGGCAACATCAACATCATCGCGCACGACGATTACGAGCTGCTGGCCATCATCGTCACCCTGGCCGTGGGCGGCACGGCGGGCGTCGGCGTCAGCATACTCGTCAGCATGTCCTTCAACGACGTGTCCGCCGAAATCGGGCTGAACAACGTCGTCACAGCTCAGCTTGGCAGCATCACGCTCATGGCCAACTCCAACCGCGATATCAGCTCCTACGTCATGACGGCCGCGGGCGGCGGCGCCGCCGGCATCTCCGTGTCCCTCGCGGTCGTGGTGGCGGGCAGCCGGCTCAGCCAGGACGCGCACGATGCGATCTACGCCGACAACGGCAAGGACGGCGACGACGACAAGCAGGTGACCCACGATTACGAGGGGAAGACATACTTCGTCTATACGGACGGCAACGACAACTACTATTACACGCTGGGCGACGGCTTCTGGTATTCGCTCTCCTATAAGCTGGAAAAATACAACGGCACCCCCGCTAATCCGGTCTCCACGAACCAGACCTATGTGGAGCATGACGCGGGCGATGTGTATTACGTCTATGTCGACGCCGACGGCAACAACCTCTACACGAAGGATACCGCCATCACAAGCAGCACAGTCTGGTACCGCCTGACGCAGCGCCTCGCCGAATCCGCCGACGCCGCCGTGGTCCGCGCCGACGGCGAAACGTACTTCGACGCCGAGACCGGCACGTCGTACCGCGTCTACAAGAATGCGGCGGGCAACCTGTTCTACCGCATCAACGACGCGGCCGGCAACGCAAAGTGGTACGAGCGCGTCGACGGCCGGCTGCGGGCGACCTCCGCGGTGACGGTGGAGACGCTCATCGTCGAGAGCGCGGGGCGGACCTACGAAGAGAACGGCAAGAACTACGGCGTCTACTACGACTCCACGGGCGGCTACCACTATTTTGACGGCGCCGCCGGAACGTGGTTTATCGCCAAGGATACGCTGACAAACGCCGCCAGTGCCACCGCTTCCCAAAAGAAGACGGGCGCCGTGTACTTTGCCAACTCCACCACGTACTATGCGTACGAGGACGACGGCGGCAACGTTTACTACACGATCGACGGGAGCACCTGGTACCAGAAGATCGAGAACATGGTGCTGCTGCCGGGCTTTGACGGCACGAAGCCGGACGGGACCCCGCTGGACAAACATTTCAACTCCGCCATGGACCCGCAGTCGCAGGTCGACGCCGCGTTTGGAAGCGGCAACGGCGAGGCGCTCGAGGGACAGGATGAGGACGACTACGCGCTGGGCGACGCGCTCGCGGGCGAGGAGAACGGCAAGAGCGCGAGCGACCTTGCGGACAACGGCTACGGCGACTACGGCCAGGATACGAGCGGCTCCGGTTACGTTCGCAAAAGCTCTGTGATGAAGCTGGCGAGCGACGAAGCGGTCGCGCTGACCGTGTACGAATACGTCGACGCGGCCGGGCATGTGTTCTGGCTGCATGAAACGCTGGACGACGCGGGCAGCGTGACCGGCCAGAGCTGGTACACCGCCTCCGGCGACAAGCTGACGCCCGCGGACAGCACCCCGACGAACGCGACCGCAAGCTACGCGATTTCCACCTACACCGCCAAGGACGGGACCGTCTACGACGTATACCAGAACGCGGCCGGCGAGAAGCTCTACAAGCGCGCGGACCAGTGGTATACGATGGACGGGAACGGGAACGCGAGCGCCGCGGGCTCCATAGACCCCGCCGCTTACACCCCTGTCTATCTGGGAAAGACCGTGGAGGCAGACAAGGACACCGGCGACGTGGACGGCATGGACGACGACACCTACGACGACACCGTCGCGGGGACGACGCCCAGCTCCTCCTCTTTTGAGACCGTGAACAAGGACGGCACGGCGGCGATTGTGCAGTCCGGCTCCGCGCTGAGCGCGGGCGGCAATATCAACGTCCTTGCCGGCGACGTGCTCAACGCCGACCTCATCGGCGGCACGCTGGCCATCGGCGGCACCGCGGGCGTGGGCGTGGGCCTTGCCGTCATGGTGCTCTTCTCCGACGTGTACGCCGGCGTAGAGGATAACGCGGCGCTGACGGCGGGCGGCAGCGTGACCGTCGAGGCAAAGAGCGGCTCGAATACCAAGCCGGTCCTCAACAACATCGATACGATCACCGATTCGGAAGGCGTCAAGTACATCCATTATAAAGGCGCCGACAACAACGATTACTACGTCAGCCAGGACGACGGCAAGCTCTATACGATCAGCGGCGGCGTCGCGGCGGAGTCCGCCTATGACGGCAAGCTGACGCTTGTCACGACCGGCGGGGACGGCGACGCGCGCGGCGAGGACGCCTCCACGATCAACGAAATCGCGGGCAGCAAGACGAACGCCGGCGGCAGCAGCACGATCCGCCTCATCGGCGTGACCGCGGCGGGCGGCACGGTGGGCGTGGCGGTCACGCTGGGCGCGCTGTTCGTATTCAGCAGCGTCGAAGCCAAGCTCGAGGGCGATGTGCTGGACGCGGCCGCGGTCAACGTCAACGCCGAGATGAACTACGGCGAGGTGCTCACCGTGACAGTCGGCATCGGCGCTGGCGCGGTCGGCGTGAGCGTATCGGCGGGCATGGCGTTCTTCATGGGCGACGTGATCTCCGCGATCGCGGGCAACGCAAAGATCGGCATGGCTCTCAATAAGGTCGGCAGCGTCAGCGTGACGTCCTCCGGCACCACGAAGGCGCGCGCCGCCGCGGCGGGCGTCGCCGCGGGCGCGGTCGGCGTGGGCGTCAACATCGCGCTGGCCGTCAACCTGACCAGCATCCGCACCTACATCGGCCAGGGCGTCACCGTCCACAGCACGGGCGCCGTAACGGTCGATTCCCAGTTTGACACGCACGCGGAGGGATACATCGTCTCCGTCGCCGCGGGCGCCGTGGGCGTGGGCGTCTCCGTCGTCGTCGTCGTGGCTATGACCGAGAGCCTTGCCTATATCGGCTGCACGCCCAATGGGTACGCCCCCGACGCGAACGCGTCCGCTTCCGCGATCGGCAGCATCCGCGCGAACAGCATTACGGTTAAAAACGATCTTTCCGCCGAGGTATTCATATTCGGCTTCGGCCTCGCGGCGGGCGGCGTCGCCGTCAACGGCCTTGTCGCGCTGG
>CAZKGE010000223.1:0-3338 GCA_964552065.1 uncultured Oscillospiraceae bacterium
CGGTGATGATGCCGGCCATCGGCGTGTGCGACGGCATCGCAATGGGCCATCAGGGCATGAACTACTCGCTGCCCTCCAGGGAACTGATCTGCGATTCGGTGGAAACGCTGGCCGTTGCCCACGGAATGGACGGGCTGGTGCTGCTGCCGAACTGCGACAAAATCGTACCGGGCATGCTGATGGCGGCGGCGCGGCTGAACATCCCCTCCATCGTGCTGAGCGGCGGCCCCATGCTGGCGGGCCGGCATCGCGGCAAAAGCGCGAGCCTCGTCCAAACCTTTGAGGGGGTCGGCGCTTTCAAGGCGGGCCTGATCGACGAAGCGGAGCTGGAGTCGTATGTGCGCGATTGCTGCCCCGGCTGCGGCTCCTGCGCGGGGATGTTCACCGCCAACAGCATGAACTGCCTGACCGAAGCGATCGGGATGGGCTTGCCCGGCAACGGGACCATCCCTGCGGTTTCCGCAAAGCGCATTCATTTAGCAAAGGCCGCCGGCATGCAGATCATGGAGCTGTTAAAACACAACGTTTGCCCGAGGGACATTCTTACGCCCGCCGCCTTTGCCAACGCGTTGGCGGTCGATATGGCGCTGGGGTGCAGCACAAACAGCGTCCTGCACCTGCTGGCGATCGCCGCGGAGGCGGGCATACCCATGAACCTGGAGCTGATCAACAAAATCAGCGCCCGCGTGCCCAACCTGTGCCATCTTGCCCCCGCGGGCGAGGACCATGTGGAGGATCTGGACGCGACGGGCGGCGTGTCCGCCGTCATGGCGGAGCTTTCCAAAAGAGATCTTTTAGACCTGAAACTGTCCACCGTCAGCGGGAAAACGGTGGGTGAGAACCTAACGGGCCTGGCCGGCGCCGACGGACATGTCATCCGGCCGATTGAAAACCCGTACAGCGAGACCGGCGGCATTGCGGTGCTGTGGGGAAACATCGCCAGGGACGGCTGCGTGGTCAAGCGTTCGGCGGTTGCGCCGGAAATGCTGGTGCATGCGGGCCGCGCCCGCGTGTTCGATTGCGAGGACGATGCGATCAGCGCGATCTACCGAGGGGACATCCGCCCGGGGGACGTTGTCGTCATTCGGTACGAAGGGCCGAAAGGGGGGCCGGGCATGCGGGAAATGCTGAATCCTACCTCCGCCCTGGCCGGAATGCGGTTGGACAAGCAGGTGGCGCTGATCACCGACGGAAGGTTTTCCGGCGCATCCAAAGGCGCCTCTATCGGGCATGTCAGCCCGGAAGCGGCGGCCGGCGGCGAAATCGCCCTCATTCGGGACGGAGACAGGATCGAGATCAATATCCCCGCCGGCTCCATCCGCGTGGCGCTGTCCGACGAGGAACTGGAGGCGAGGCGGCGGGAATTCGTGCCGAAGGCTCCCCCCGCAAGCACCGGCTGGCTGGCGAGGTATTCCAGCCTCGTCACCGACGCCAGCCACGGAGCGGTCATGGGCATTCGATGAGCGGCGCGCGCGCGTTTTTTTGCCGACGACCGACATATTGAAATATTTTTGAAAGCAGGCGCATCTTCATGGAGCCGACGAAGGACCGAACACAACGCCCGGCTAAAAACGCCAAAAGCCAAAGGGACGGCGATAACGCTGTGAAACTGACAGGCGCGCAGATTTTAATCGAATCCCTCATCGGGCAGGGCGCGGAAGTGGTTTTTGGGTACCCCGGCGGCGCGGTGCTCAACATCTATGACGCTTTGTTTGAGCGCCGTGACGCGTTGCGGCATGTTTTAACTTCTCACGAGCAGGGGGCGGCCCATGCCGCCGACGGATACGCCCGTTCCACCGGCAAGGTGGGCGTCGTGTTGGCGACCTCCGGCCCCGGGGCCACCAATCTTGTAACGGGCATCGCCACGGCCTATCTGGATTCGGTGCCGCTGGTGGCGATCACCGGCAATGTGCCGCAGAGCCTGCTCGGACGGGACAGCTTTCAGGAGGTGGACATCGTTTCGATCACAAAAACGGTGGTGAAGAAAAACTTTTTTGTCACAAGAGCGGAAGATCTGGCCGCGATTGTTGCGGAAGCTTTTGAAACGGCCGCTTCGGGGCGCAAAGGACCCGTGCTGATCGACATCCCGAAGGATGTGACCGCGGCAAAAGCGGACTACATCCCCGTTCCCAAACGCACGCCCGGCGCTGCGGCCGAACCCGATCCGGAAAAGCTGCGGGTGGTTGCCGAAGCCCTCGCGGTCAGTCAAAAACCCCTGATTTACTGCGGAGGCGGCGTCACGTTTTCGGACGCGTCCTGCGCGCTGCTTGCGCTGGCCGAAAAAATCCATGCTCCGGTCTGCACGAGCCTGATGGGGCTGTCCGCAATCCCCTCCGACTCGGCCCTGAATCTGGGGCTTGTCGGGATGCACGGCACCGCCACGGCGAACATGGCGGTTTCGCAGTGCGACCTGCTGCTTGCTGCCGGCGCGCGTTTCTCCGACCGGGTGGCGGGGGACAGAAAAAACTTTGCCCAAAACGCCACGATTGTCCATCTGGACATCGACGAAAGAGAGATCGGCAAAAACGTAAAGGCGGACCTGTGGATACTTGGGGACGTCGGGCAAACGCTGACCCGCCTTGCGCAAATGGTGCCGAAAACATCCCACTCGGAATGGCTGCATTCCCTGCTTCGCCACAAGGCGTACAATGCGCTGCCCTTTGTCGAGAGCGAAGGGGACGCGGTGAACCCCAGGGAGGTGATTACCACCCTGCGCTCCGTGGGGGGGCCGAACGTTCTGCTTGTCACCGACGTGGGGCAGCACCAGATGTTGGCCGCGCAGTATTATTCCTTCGTGCGCCCGCGCAGTTTTCTAAGCTCCGGCGGGTTGGGGACGATGGGTTACGGCATGGGAGCCGTGAATGGGGCGGCCATAGGAAACCCGGATCGCCGGGTGGCGCTGATTACCGGGGACGGAAGCTTCCATATGAATCTGTCGGAACTGGCCGTTTCGGTAAGCCACAGGCTGCCAATCGTGGTCGTCATCCTGAATAACGGCGTATTGGGCATGGTGCATCAATGGCAAAGCCTGTTTTACGGAGGGCGGTATTCCCAGACGGAAATCGGGCGCAAGACGGATTTTGTGGCGCTGGCCGAGGCTTTCGGCGCAAAGGGGCTTCGTATTGAGCGGGCGAAACAAATCCAGCCCGTTCTACAGGAGGCGTTTGCATACGAGCAGGGACCCGTCGTGGTGGATTGCCGCATTCCCAGCGGCGAACGGGTGTTCCCGATCATCCCGGCCGGCGGAACGGAAAGCGACATGATTTACACGGAGAATTAGCGGACGACTGGAAAAAGCGCACGGCTGGAGTACAAAAGCCTTTACGTTTCCCTTCTCT
>CAZKGE010000224.1:0-470 GCA_964552065.1 uncultured Oscillospiraceae bacterium
GGCAGCGCCGTCAAGAAGGGCGACGTGCTGCTGATTCTCGAAGCCATGAAGATGGAAAATGAAATTCTCTCTCCCGCGGATGGGGTGGTAAAGCAGCTGCTGGTAAGCCAGGGCTCCTCCGTCAACAGCGGAGAGGTGATGGCGGTTATCGGCTGATTCTCCGCTGGAGGCTGCCGGAAATACATCACCATGGACACCATTGAAAGGAGAGGATCTCATGCCCAAAGTGGGAATTATGGATACCATTTTGCGTGACGCGCACCAGAGCCAGGCGGCCACGCGCATGCGCATTTCTCAGATGATCCCGGCGTTTGACCTGCTGGACAAGGCGGGCTATTTTGCCCTGGAATGCTGGGGCGGCGCCACCTTTGACACCTGCCTGCGCTTTTTGAACGAGGACCCCTGGGAGCGGCTGCGGATTTTGCGCAAGGGTCTGCCCAACACCAAGCTCCAGATGCTGCTGCGGGGCC
>CAZKGE010000224.1:480-3294 GCA_964552065.1 uncultured Oscillospiraceae bacterium
ACAGTTGAACACGGCTGCGACATCATCCGCTGCTTCGACGCTCTCAACGACCTGCGGAACATGGAAACCGCCGTGAAGGCCACCAAGAAGTACGGCGGCATCGCCGAGGTGGCCATGAGCTACACCATTTCCCCGGTCCACACCGAGGACTACTTCGTGAAGCTGTCCGCCGAAATCGCCAAGATGGGCGCGGACATCATCTGCATCAAGGATATGGCGAACCTGCTGCTGCCCTACGCGGCCTACAGCCTCATCAAGCGCCTGAAGGCGGAAACGAACCTGCCCATCGTGATGCACACCCACAACACCACCGGCACCGGGGACATGACGCTGCTGAAGGCCATCGAGGCCGGCGCGGACATCGTGGACACGGCTTTGTCCCCCCTGGGCAACGGCACGGCCCAGCCCGCCACCGAGGCGTTGGTAGCCACCTTGAAGGGCAGCGAATATGACACCGGCATGGATCTGGAGATCCTGATCAAGCTGGCGGATTATTTCCGGGGCGTAGCGGAGCAGCTTACCAAGGACGGCTGGCGCGATCCGGCCCGGGTGCTGGCTGTGGACGTGAACACGCTGCTGTACCAGGTGCCCGGCGGCATGCTCTCCAACCTGATCAGCCAGCTAAAGGAAGCCAACGCCATGGACAAATACTACGACGTGCTGGCGGAAGTGCCCCGGGTGCGGGAGGACTTTGGCTATCCGCCGCTGGTGACGCCCACCAGCCAGATCGTGGGCACCCAGGCCGTGATGAACATTCTGGGGGGCGAACGCTACAAGCTGGTGACCAAGGAAAGCAAGGCCCTGCTGCGGGGCGAATACGGCAAGCTGCCCGCTCCGGTGAACGAGGCGGTGCGCAAGCAGGTTATCGGGGACGACAAGGTGATCACCCATCGCCCCGCCGACGACATTCCCCCGGAGTTGGAGAAGTACCGCCAGGAGATCCGGGAGTACTACCAGCAGGAGGAGGACGTGCTCAGCTACGCCCTGTTCCCGCA
Source organism: uncultured Oscillospiraceae bacterium (assembly GCA_964552065.1). Lineage (GTDB taxonomy): Bacteria > Bacillota > Clostridia > Christensenellales > CAG-138 > CAZKGE01. Next base: position 1,476 of record CAZKGE010000224.1, read on the forward strand.
GGTGGCGATGAAGTTCTTTGAGCAGCGCGAGCAGCGCGATCCCTCGCCCGTCATGCTCGGCGAGAACACGCTGCGCACGCTGATTGTGGAGGACCTGACGTAAGTATGCACCACATCCCGAACATCATATCGTTTTTCCGGATCATATTGGTCGGCGTGTTCTGCGTGCTGTTTCGGCAGCAGCGGTACGTCGCGGCGCTGGCCGTGTATGTGTTCGCGTTTTTTTCGGATGTGATGGACGGGCGGCTCGCGCGCCGGTACAACTGGATCTCAAACCTGGGCAAGCTGCTCGACCCGCTGGCCGACAAATTGCTCACCGTGGCCGCGCTTACCTGCATATTCAGCGCCAAGCGCGGGCCCGTGTACCTGGCGATCCTCGTGCTCGTCGCGTTTAAGGAGCTTTTGATGGTCGTGGGCGGCTTAATTTTGATGCGCCGCAGCGTGATCGTGTACGCCGACTGGGTCGGCAAGCTGGCCGCCGGTTTTTTTGCGGTCGGCACGGTGCTGACGCTGGTTTCACTTTTCTCGGGCGGCGTCGAGCCGTGGAACATCTATATCCTGATTGTGGCGACGGCGCTTTCCTACGCCGCGCTCGTGCACTATGGGCTGAGGCAGTTCGGCGGACGGCGCGTCTAGCGCCGTCTGCATTTTTGCTTGCATTCCCGCTTTTTTTGTGCTAAAATCATGCTGTTGGTGTTGTGAACTTGACGGGGAGAGTGGGAAAAACCCACTCTTTCGTTTTGAAAGCGGAGGGTTTTACTTGAAAACGACGGAAACGGTTGCCGCGCTCGTGCGTCCGGCCGTGGAAGAACTTGGCTTTACGCTCTACGACGTGGAGTTCGTAAAGGAGTACGGCAACTGGGTGCTGACGCTGTATATCGACCGGCCGGAGGGCGTTTCAATCGACGACTGCGAGCGCGTGAGCCGCAGGGTCGATCCGCTTCTCGACGAGGCCGACCCGATCGGGCAGCCGTATTACCTGTCCGTCTCCAGCCTCGGGCTGGACCGGCCGCTGAAAAAGGACGCGGATTTTACGCGAAACCTCGGCAAGGAGATCGTGGTCAAGCTCTACGCGCCGCAAAACGGCAAGAAGGAGCTTGTCGGCGAGCTGCTTTCGTTCGATGAGGCCGCGTTCACCGTTCGGCCGGCCGGGCAGGACCCGGTCATCGTGCTGCGCAAGGACGCCGCGCTGATCAAGCCGAACATCGTATTTTGAATCTTGGGAGAAGGAGTGGTTTGAAAACATGAATGCTGCGTTTATCGAAGCGCTGAACGCGTTGGAGAAGGAGAGGGGCATCAACAAGGACGTCCTGATCCATGCCATCGAGGCCGCGCTGATTTCCGCCTATAAGCGCAACTACGGGTCGAACGCGAACGTGCGCGCCGAGATCGATCCCGATACCGGAGATATTCAGATTTTCGCGAGCAAGACCGTCGTTGAAGCGGTCGAGAACCCGAACAACGAGATCCAGCTCGAGGACGCCAAGCGCGTCAATCCGCTCTACGAGGCTGGCGACGTGCTCGAAGAGGAGGTCAAGACGCGCGATTTCGGCCGCATCGCGGCGCAGACGGCCAAGCAGGTCGTCGTGCAGCGCATCCGCGAGGCCGAGCGCGGCGTGATCTACGAGGAGTATGTCGAGAAGGAGAACGAGGTCCTCACCGCGATCGTGCAGCGCGTCGAAAAGGGCAACGCGTACGTCGAGCTCGGCAGGACCGACGGCATCCTCACAAACAACGAGATGATCCCGGGCGAAACGTACGAGAACAACGACCGCATTAAGGTGTACGTGCTCGAGGTGCGCAAGGACAATAAAGGGCC
>CAZKGE010000225.1:0-3260 GCA_964552065.1 uncultured Oscillospiraceae bacterium
TGCCGATCAAGGTCCGCGCGATGCTGGACGAGAAGAACAAAAAGAAGTAACGGGGAGCGCGCGCATGGAGAAGCTCTGGGCGGGACGCACGGCGGGCGGCAACGCGCAGCTGGCGGACGAATTCAACCGGTCGATCGCGGTGGACGGCCGCATGTTCGAGCAGGACATCGCGGGTTCGATGGCGCACGCGGCCATGCTCGGCGCGCGCGGGATCATCCCGGAGAAAAGCGCCGAGCGCATCCTCGACGCGCTCGAGGCCATCCGCGGCGACATCGCTTCCGGCGCGCTCGCAATCGATCCGGCCGCGGAGGACATCCACTCGTTCATCGAGCTCGAGCTGACGCGGCGCATCGGCGACGACGGCAAAAAGCTGCACACGGCGAGGAGCCGCAACGACCAGGTGGCGCTGGACTTTAAGCTGTACCTGCGCGCCGAGGCCGTCGAAACGGGCGCGCTGACCCGCGCGCTGATGGCGGCGGTCCTCGACATTGCCGAGCGGCACGCCGGCACGGTCATGCCGGGGTATACGCACCTGCAGCGCGCGCAGCCCGTCACGTTCGGACACTGGCTGCTGGCGTACGCCATGATGCTGCGCCGCGACCTCGTGCGGCTCAGGAACGCCGTCTACGGCATGGACGCCTCGCCGCTCGGCGCGTGCGCGTTCGCGGGCACGACGTACCCGATCGACCGCGTCATGACGGCGGACGCGCTGGGCTTTGCCGCGGCGACACAAAACTCGGTCGACTCCGTGTCCGACCGGGACTTCTGCATCGAGCTCGTGAGCGCCCTCGCGATTTTGATGATGCACCTGTCGCGCCTTGCCGAGGAGGTCGTGCTCTGGTCGTCCTGGGAGTTTCGCTTCGTCGAGCTTTCGGACGAATTCTCGACCGGTTCGTCCATCATGCCGCAGAAGAAGAACTCCGACATGGCGGAGCTCGTACGCGGCAAAACGGGGCGCGTCTACGGGGACCTCGTGGCGCTTTTGACGATGATGAAGGGGCTGCCGCTGGCCTACAACAAGGACATGCAGGAGGACAAGGAGGCCGTTTTCGACGCGTTCGACACGACAAAAGCCTGCCTTAAGGTATTCGCGCCGATGCTCGCGACCATGACGGTGCGCGCGGACAATATGCGCAGGGCCGCTGCAGAGGGCTTTATCAACGCCACGGACTGCGCCGACTACCTCGTCAAAAAGGGGCTGCCGTTCCGCACGGCGTACAAGGTCGTGGGGCAGCTCGTGGCAAAATGTATGGCCGAGAGCGAAACGCTCGAGACGCTGGCGCTTTGTCAGTACCGGACGTTTTCGGAGCTGTTCGGCGACGACGTCTACGCGGCGGTCGACCTCGACAACTGCGTAAAGGCGCGCACCTCCGAGGGCGGCACCTCGCCGGAGTCGGTAAAAAAGCAGGCCGCGGCCCTGCGGGAGTTTTTGCAGCATGCTTAGGGTGTTCATCGACGGGAAAGAGGGCACGACGGGGCTGCGGATCCACGAGCGGCTGGCGGGGCGCGCAGACGTAACGCTCGTCGCGCTGCCGGAGGCGGAGCGCAAGGACCCGGAATCGCGACAGCGCGCGCTGAACGGCTGCGACATCGCGATCCTCTGTCTGCCGGACACGGCGGCCGCCGAAGCCGTCGCCATGATCGAGAACCCGAACGTGCGCGTGATCGACGCCTCGACCGCGCACAGGACCGCGAGCGGCTGGGTGTACGGTTTCCCGGAGCTGACCGACGACGGCTTTGCGCTGCTGCGCGCCGCAAAGCGCGTCGCCGTGCCGGGCTGCCACGCGAGCGGGTATGTCGCGCTCGTTTTGCCACTGGTCCAAGCCGGCCTGCTGAGGAAGGACGCGTTGCTTTCGTGCATGTCGGTCACCGGGTACAGCGGCGGCGGCAAGAAGATGATCGCTGAGTATGAGAATGGAGCGCGCGACCCGGCTCTGGATTCGCCGCGGCTCTACGCGCTCTCGCAGGGACACAAGCATCTGCCCGAGATGCGCGCGCACGGCGGTCTCGAAGCCGCGCCGGCCTTCTGCCCCGTGGTGGCGGATTATGCGTGCGGCATGCTGACGGCCGTGCCGGTGTTTGCCGCGCAGCTCGCGGGCGGGGCAACCATCGGAAACGTGCGGGACGTCTACCGAGGCTGGTACCGCGGCCCCGTCGTGCGCTTTTCGGAGTCGATGGACGCGGACGGGTACCTTGCGGCGGGCGGCCTTGCCGGTTCCGACGCGATGGACGTGTCCGTCGCAGGCAATGAGGAGCGGTTCACCCTGCTGGCGCGCTTCGACAACCTCGGCAAGGGCGCGTCCGGCGCCGCGGTCGAGTGCTTCAACTGCATGATCGGCGCGGACCCCTATGCGGGGCTGCGCCTTGAAAGGGAATAGGATGATGGAGCGTATCGAGGGCGGCGTGTGCGCCGCGAAAGGGTTTACCGCGGCGGGTATCCACTGCGGGATTCGCAAGAACAGGACGAAGAAGGACCTCGCGCTGATCGTGAGCCAGACAAATGCGGCCTGCGCCTGCGTGTACACGAAAAACCTCGTCCAGGGCGCGCCGATTGCGGTGACGCGCGAGAACGTCGCGGACGGGTTTGCGCGCGCGATCGTCTGCAACAGCGGCAACGCGAACACGTGCAGCGCGGGCGGCGTCGAGGTCGCGCGCGATATGTGCCGCCTTGTCGGCGAGGCGCTGGGCATTCCGCCTTCCGGCGTCGTCGTGGCGTCGACAGGCGTGATCGGCAAGCCGCTCGATCTTGAGCCGATCGCCGCCGGCATCCCCCCGCTTGTCAATCTGCTCGGCGACGACAGCGACGGCGCGGCCGAGGCGATCATGACCACGGACAAGCGGAAGAAGGAGATCGCCGTCCAGTTTGCGCTCGGCGGCAAGGAATGCAAAATCGGCGGCATCGCCAAGGGCAGCGGCATGATCCAGCCGAACATGGCGACCATGCTGTGCTTTATCACGACCGACGCGGCGATCTCGCCCAAGATGCTGAAAAGCGCGCTCGACGCGGACATAGCCGACAGCTTCAACATGGTCAGCGTCGACGGCGACACCTCGACCAACGACATGGTGACCGTGCTGGCCAACGGCATGGCTGGCAACGAGCCGATCGCGGCCGAGGGCGCGGACTTCGACTCGTTCAGGGCGGCGCTTGCCGAGGTGACGCGGTACCTTAGCCGCATGATCGCCGCCGACGGCGAGGGCGCGACGAAGCTTCTCGAGTGCACGGTTTCGGGCGCGGCCGATACGGCCTCGGCAAGGAA
>CAZKGE010000226.1:0-418 GCA_964552065.1 uncultured Oscillospiraceae bacterium
CCTGAGGATCTTGCGGGGACTCCGCCCCCGTCCCACAGTTTGCAATGGTCGCGCAAGCCTTGCTTGGCTTGCGCTCCCTTGCTCACTGGGCCTGCGCCTCGCTTCATCCGCCACAGGCGGCGCTCAGCTTCGGCCCCCTGCCAAAGGGACACGTCCCTTTGGAATCCCCATACAAAAAGCAGCCGAGATCGACTGCTTTTTAGGTTGCGCTTCCAATCAAGCAAAACGCAAACCCTTTTTATAAACCCTATTCTTTTTCAGGCATCAAAACTGGATTGCAGAAAATAAATCGAAATTCCCAAAGGAAGTGTCCCTTGGGAACTCAAAATTGATATAGGATCATACCCTTGCGTGTCCGGCGCGCAGGGATTCCAAAGGGCCTTTGGCCCTTGGGCGGGGTTTGGGGCAGCGCCCCAAC
>CAZKGE010000226.1:428-3258 GCA_964552065.1 uncultured Oscillospiraceae bacterium
TGGAGTGATTCACATGTCTTTTTGTTTGTTTGGGGCTGATGAGGGACCAACCCCCTCGAATCCCTGCTTCCTTTTTTCTAATCCCCCGCCCCTTCAGCCAACTCCGCAAGCGCCGCGGCGAACCGTTCCGCGTTCTTGTCCGCGTCGAACGCGCGTTCCCACAGCCGCAGCGCGCCGTCGGACAACCGCCGTTTCTCCGCTTCCGAACGCGCAAAAAAGTCCAGAAGCGCGCGCGCGATTTGCTCCGTCGAAGCGTTGCTCTCGAGCAGCACGCCCGTGTCGGGCGTGACGATCTCGGAAACGCCGCCGACGTTTGTGGCCATCGCGGGCACGCCGACGGACAGCGCCTCCATAATCGACACGGGCAGCCCCTCGCTCTCGGACACGTTTAAAAACAGGTGCGCGCCGACGCCGCGGTAATACGGCGCGATGGCGGCGTTCTCCAGGCGGCCGCAGAACGTAATGCGCACGTTCTTCTTGTTTCCCAGCATAGCCTCCGCGCGCGCGCGCAGCGCAGGCAGCTCCGCGCCGTCGCCGATGTGGTGCCAGTCGACGGGAACGTCGTCGATTTTGGCGAGCGCGTCGATGATGCGGTCGATGCGCTTGACCGGCATCGCGCGGCCGCAGCTCACGATCACGAACCGCTCCGAATTCGGTTCGACGCGCGTGCCGCCGTCAACGCTGCCCAGATAATACACCTCGCGCCGCGCCACGCCAGCCGCATAGGGACGGCTTTCGTAATAGGCCAGTCCCTGGCGGCTCACGAACGCGAGCAGGTCCATATCCCGCGAGAGCGCGCGCCGGAACGGCTGCCACAGCTCCTTTGTACGCTCTTCATAGAGGTCGTAGCCGTGCAGCCGGACGGCGGCGCGAATGTTTCTATGCCGTTTTTTGAGCAGCAGCAGCGCGTACGCGGGCTCGCGCGCCCACAGGCTGTAACAGACGTCGGGCAGAAAATCGGTAAGCACGGTTTTCTCGAGGGAGAGCGCGTAACGGTGCGCGTGCAGATAGCTCCAGAAGATGAAGCCCGCGCGCTTATAGATCAGCCGCGCGCCGCCGCGCGCGGTCAGCGCGTCAAGCAGCTCCCGGTAAAAATTATGATCCGTCAGCACGCCGGCAAAGCCCGGCAAAACGCCGCCGCGCATCACGTCGGTTGCAGGGATATCCGCGATCGCCGCGCCACGGTCCGCGTCCGCGTGCGGATAGCACGACGCGATGCGTACGGCAAAACGTTCGGCAAATCGGGTAAGCTCCGGCTCGAGGAACGTCGCCTCGCCGCACGTGAACGGATAGCCCTGCGTCAGGACCAGCAGCTTTTTCATGCAGCATCATCTCCTTCAAGCAGTTTCTCCAGCGTCCGCGCCAGATTCGGGTACGAAAAGCGCGCGATATACGCGCGGTCCGGTTCGAACAGCGGCGGCTCATCCGCCGCAAAGCGCGCGTACTGCTCCGCCAGATACCGTTTCAGCGCGAGGTAGTCCGCTTCGCCGTTCGCCTCCTCGGCGCACGCGCCGAGCCGCGCGCGCGCGATCACCTCGGCGGGCAGACTGCCGCCGCGCTCGCCTGCAACGGCGCAGACGACGGGCTTGTCCATCATCATGTACTCGAGAAACTTCGCCGGGAATATCGCGGGCCTAGCGTCGGAATTCCAGGCCGCAAACAGCAATAGGCGCGCGCGCTTCTCGAGGGCGAGCGCCTCCTGCCGCGGCAAAAAGCCATAATCGCGCACGCGGCCGGCCAGATCAAACGCCGCCGCCTGCGATAAAAACCTGCCCGCGCTCTGGCCCGCGTAGTCGAACGCGACGCGACCCTTTTCGATCGCGCCCTCCACGCAAAGCTCCGCCACGGCGCGGAACACCGGCGAATAGTCCTGCCTGTCGTAGACCTGCCCGCAGTAAACGATGCGGAACAGCTCGTCCTCCGCTTCCGCGTTTTCGATGCGCAATAAGTCCTCGGGATCGAAGCCGTTGAACAGCACCATTGAGCGTTTGCCCGACGGCACGCGGTTGTCGGCGAGCACGCTCGGGAACGCCGCCGTGATTGCGTCCGCGCGCGCGTACACGCGGGAAAGGAAGCGCTCCACATCGCGGTTTTTGGTCAGTTCCGGGAACACGGACACGCACGCGTCGCGAAAATCCGCAACCCACCGCTTTGCCCGGCCCCTTTTCAGCAGGTCGAGCGCGATGTCGTGCGAGCAGTTCGTGTTCCAGGACGAAAATATCGCGTCGTACGCCGTCCGGTCCGCGCGCGTGCACGCGCGGTAGCGGCGCGTAAAGTCGCGGTCGGACCAGACCCACATCACGCGGTACATAAGGTTCAGGATTTTCGGGACGAGCGCGCGATTGCAAGGCGCGGCGGGCCGCGCCTCCGCCGCCCTTTTTTGCGGCCTGCCGCCGCGCGTCCGGTCGAGCGCGGCGAAAAAACCGTGCGCGGCGCGATAGAAAACGCCGTTTGTGATGCGGTAGATCCGGAGGTCTTTACTGTCGTTTTGCAGCAGCGCGTCGGTGACGTCGACCTCCGGCGCGCAGGCGTACACCGTGACGTCGTGCCCCAGGCGCGCTAGGTACTTGGCAAATTTTGTGGACCGCACCGCCCCGATCGTGTTTTCGGGGCCGAAGTGCCGCGCGACGATCAGAATTTTCATTTGAATATTATACCACGCGCGGCTTTATCGCGTCAAAATGAGAGCGCGGCGAGCGGCGCGTATCCGGCAAACCGCCCCGTCCCGTCCCATGCCGCCGCGTCGAGGGACGCGCGGTAGCCGGAGCAGTTTTTGGGGTACCAGTCGAAGAACGTTTTTTCCGCGTCGCCGGAATACCGCTGCATTAAC
>CAZKGE010000227.1:0-3223 GCA_964552065.1 uncultured Oscillospiraceae bacterium
AAGGACCACCGCACGGGCGTGGAGAACGGCAACATCCAGGCGGTGATGGACGGCGACCTGGACGCGTTCGTGCAGGCGTACCTGCTCAAGTCCTGACGGGGGAAACGATGCGATTTGATTATGAGCTCGTAGGCAAGATCGGTTCGATGGCGCTCATCCGCAGGGACGAGGGCGAGATCGACTACAACATCTTCTCGCGGCTCGGGCGCGAGCTGCGGCCCGGCATGATCTGGGTGTCGAGCGGCGCGACCGAGATCGGGCGGCTTGACTACGTCAACCGCCACGGCGCGGAGCTAGATGGCGACGCGCAGGAGATCAAGGCGGACTACGCCGCCCAAGGCCAGGCCATCCTGATGATGGAGTACCGCCGCTATATCCCGGACCGGTACTCCGTGCGGCAGCTCCTTGTCGAGCACACGCACTTCAACGACGAGGAGAAGCGCGCGCACATCAAGGCGTTTTTGCTGCGTTGCGCCGAGCAGAACGCAATCCCGATCGTGAACTACAACGACCCCGTCAGCGTCGACGAGGTGCGCAAGATGGAGCTTGCCCACCTGCGCGCGGGCGGCGGCAGCGCCTACGAATGCGTCGACAACGACGAGACGGCGTCGGTCATCTGCACACTCGTGCACGCAAAAAACCTCGTGATCCTCACGAGCGTCGACGGCATCTACCGTGACCCGGACGATCCTAGTACGCTCGTCGGGCGCGTCGAGGGAAAGGACGCGGACGAGGTGATAAAAAACATCGACGCGCTGATGGAGCACTGCGTCGGCGCGAGCCGAGCGGGCGCAAACGGCGCGCGGGCCAAGCTTGACTTTATCAAGGAGCCGGTGCGCCAGGGGACCACGGTCTACATCGCCAACGCGAAGAACCGCATCTCGGACGTACTGTCCCTTAACTGCCGCAGCACGGTGTTCCGTATCCGATAAACGATAAATAGGACAGGATATTCAATAAATTTTTATTGACAATCGATAATACTGATGATAAACTGTCGCCGAAATGAGGTGACGGTTTTTTCGTATGGGAAAGGCGCTGAACACTCTCGTCAAAACGCTGCTGCTGCTCGGCATGGCGTCGGGCGTATTCTTTGCGGTGCTCGCGTTCCGGGTTTATCTTCCGATCGCCGCCGAAACGTTCCGTCTCGACGGCAAGCCCGCGTTCTTCACCGCGGCCGCGGGAATCCTGGTCATGCTGTGCATCGTCGGCGCGGAGTACATCGCGGTCACGCTTTACCGCATGATGCGCTCGGTCGGGAAGGACCCGTTCGTACCAGGGAACGTGCGCGCGCTGCGGAACATGGGGATCGCCGCGCTGCTCGTGATGGCGTTCGGGCTTTTGACATTGCTGCTGCACCCGGTGCCGCTCGCGGTGCTGGCCGCGCTGCCCGTCGGCATGTGCGGGCTGTTCTCGCTTGTGCTTTCGAACGTGTTTGAGAAGGCGGTCGCGTTCAAGCAGGAGAACGACCTGACGGTGTGAGGGGAGGATACGGATGATCCGCGTGAATCTCGACGTGATGATGGCAAAGCGCAGGGTGAGCTTAAACGAGCTTGCTTCGCGCTGCGGCATCACGCTCGCCAACCTGTCCATACTGAAGAACAACAAGTGCAGGGCGATCCGCTTTTCGACGCTCGACGCGGTCTGCCATGCGCTCGACTGCGAGGTACAGGACATACTCGAATTTGTGAAGGAGGAAGCGTCATGAGTGAGGAAAAAAATACCGCTGCCATACCCGACCGGAACAAGCCGCGCGACATCACGCCGCTGCAAAAGCTGCTCGCGCTGTTTACGCTCGGATTGGGCGTTTTACTGCGCTTTATCGCGTTTTCCGAGTACGGCAACGCGTTCTACGGGCTGTTTTGGCTCGGCTGTCTCGGGCTGTTTATCGCGCTGAACTTCCGGCGTTTTTGTAGAAGCCGCGCCGCCGTATTTGCCGCGCTTCCCGCGGCCGCGCTGAGCCTGTTGTTCGCATTCCATCCGAACAGCACACGGTTTTTGCTCGGCGGGACGAACGTGCTCGCGCTGCCGGTTGCCGTGATGGCGGCGGCGGTGATCGCGGTCTATGGATACGAGAAAAAGCGTGAGGGCGAGGTCGCGCTCGGCGTATTCTACGGCTACACGGTGCAGGCGGTCACGGCCGTGCCGCGCTTCTTTGCCGCGCTCGGCGCGCTGTTTGGCCGCGGCAAAGGCGGCGCGGGCAAGCACGCGCTGCTCGGGGTGGCCGTTGCGCTGCCGGTGGTCGCTATTGTGCTGGCGCTGCTCTCCGCCGCGGACGCGGTGTGGAACGACGCGCTTTCAGGGTTTTTCCGCAATTTTCGCGTGGCCGACTGGGTTTTGACGCTGTTTTTGACGATCGTGCCCGCGATACTCGTCTATTCGTTCCTGTACAACGCGACCTGGGGCGAGCGAGACCTGCCCATGCCCGCGTACCGGGAGCCAATGTGGCCGCCCGTGACGCTCGGCGTGGCGATGACCGCGCTGATCGCAGTCTACGCGGCGTTCTCGGCGCTGCAGTACACGTATTTGTTCGGCGGACAGCTGCCCGCGGCGTACACATACTCGGAGTACGCGCGCAGCGGCTTTTCGGAGCTGATGTGGGTCGCCGCGATCAATTTTCTGCTCTTTGCGCTGTGTCTGCGCTATGTGCGGCCGTCGCGCGCGCTCAAGGCGCTTTCGGCGCTGCTGCTCCTTGCGACCGCGCTTTTGCTCGGTTCCGCGGCGACACGGCTGCTTCTCTACGTCGGCGCGTACCGGCTGACGTTCAACCGCATCCTGCCGCTGTGGTGGATGGTCTACCTCGTGATCGAGGTCGTGCTGTGCGCCGTGCGGCTCAAAAAACAGTCCATGCCGCTCTTGGGTATCTCGGCATGGATATTCCTGTACTGGTATCTTCTTTTGAACATTCCGGACTGGGAGCGCGTCATCGGCTTTTATAACGCGCTTTGATCCTCTGAAACGCCGTCTCGCTGATGACGTGCTCGATGCGGCACGCGTCCTGCGCGGCGACCTCCATGGCAAGGCCGAGCGTGTCGGACAGAAACCGGGTGATGAGCCGGTGGCGTTCGTAGATGCGCTCGGCCTTTTCGCGCCCGCTCTCGGTGAGCCGGATGCGGCCGCTGTCCATCGTGATGTACCGGTCCTGACGCAAAAGCGACATGGCGCGCGACACGCTCGGGCGCGAGTAGCCGAGCGCGTTGGCCACGTCCACGCTGCGCACGTC
>CAZKGE010000228.1:0-3196 GCA_964552065.1 uncultured Oscillospiraceae bacterium
GCGTGGGGATGACCTCCGCCTCGCCGTAGACCGAGCCGGTCGACGAGAACGCGAGCCGCGAAACGTCGTTTTCGCGCATGGCTTCGAGCACGTTGAACGTCGCGTTCGTGTTCTCCTCGAGGTCCTTTTTCGGGTGCGCCGTGCCCATGCGCACGTCGGCGTTGGCGGCGAAGTGAAACACGAACTCCGCGCCCGCCATCGCGCGCGTCAGCGACAAAGCGTCCTTGGTGTCGCCCTCGACGATCCGGCAGCGGCCGCTTTTTTCGGCGTCCTCGAGAAATTCCCGCCGGCCGGTCGAAAAGCTGTCGTAGACCGTAACGAAATTACCGGGGTCGGCCAGCAGCGCGTCGACCATGTTGGAGCCGATGAAGCCCGCGCCGCCCGTCACAAAATAGAGCATGTCAGCCACCGTTTTCAATTCATTTGGATGTAGTATAACAGAATCCGCCCTTTTTTGACAGCGGCGCGGCGAAAAATTCGGGGGACGCGGCAAATATCGTTTCCGCCGGACGCATACATATAAAGCAGTATGTGGCGCGCCGTCACATGCGAGTTTACAGAACATAAGGAGTGGGTATTTCATGCGGCGAATATTACTGAGACGGACTCTGTTCTCCCTCTTGCTCGCGCTGCTTCTGACGCTTTCGACGCTCTCGAGCGCGCTTGCAGACAACGACTACGACATCGAATACATCGGCCTGGGGCAGAACGGCTTTTCCGTGGGCAACTATCTGACCACGCTGTTCCGGCTCGAGGACGCGAACGACAATGTCTCGCTCGTCTACTGCGTCGACCAGTCAACCTACATCCAGGACCACAGCAAGTATAAGCGCGACAACCTCGGCGACGCCGGCTATTTCTCGGGCGAAACCGCGGACAAGATCCGCGCGGTCATACAGAACGCGTACCCGTATATCACAATCGGCGAGCTTCGGACGCGCTCCGGCATCGCGGGGCTGACCGAGACCGAGGCCATCACGGGCATCCAGCTCGCCATCTGGCACCTGGCCAACGGCTACAGCCACTCGCACAGCAACGCCCACGTGGTCGCGCTGTATCAATGGCTGCTTTTACTGCCGCCGCTTGCCGCTTCGAGCACGCCCATCGGCGACATCGAGATCATACCGTCCTATGAGCAGCGCGCAAACGGCATCCGCGCCACATACCAGTACAAAATCACCGGCCAGAACGTCAACGGCACGCCGATCGCCGGCGCGTATGCGCTGTCCAAGGACGTCGTTTCGGAGTACGGCGCGACCGTCGACGAGTCGACAAACGGCGGCTACCGCGTCGTGACGATCTCCGGCCTGCCCGCCGACGCGGCGTTCTCGTTCACCGTTTCGGCCACGCAGAACGTGGGCTTCGACGGGTATTTTTACAGCCCGAGGGGCGGGCGCGAAGCCTCCCAGAGCCTCGTCGGCGCGTTCTCGGGCGATACGCTGCTGAATAAGACCGTGCAGTTCTCGTATGAGACGCCCGACGGCTTCACGCTCAAAATCCGCAAGGTCGACTCGCTGATTACGACCGTGGGCCTGCCCGGCGCGGTCTTTGAGGTCGCCAATACGGACGCGTTCAACGACATCGTATACGAGATCACCACGGACGCCGACGGCCTGGCTACGATCGGCGGCCTGACTGCGGGCATCTGGTACGTGCGCGAGAAGACCGCGCCCGCGGGCTATATTCCCTACGAGGGCGTGTTCCCGGTCGAGGTCTATCAGTACACGCGCGAGCAGGTATACAAGAACACCGCGTACGGCGGCATCGAGATCCTCAAGGCCGACGACGCGCAGACCCCCGTCGAGGGCGCCACGTTCAGCATCTACAAGGGCGACGCCGTCGATCCCGATAAGCTGCTGTTCGAGGGCCTCGTCACAAACGCCGCGGGCCAGATCCTCAAGGGCGACATCGTGCCCGGCACGTATACGGTGGTCGAGACCGCGGTCCCCGTCGGCTACCACCTCAACGACACGCCCGTCACAATCCAGGTCGAGCCGGGACAGAAGGCCGTCGTGTCCATCGTGAACACCAGGGTCCAGCGCTGCACGCTGAACCTGTATAAGCGCGACGCCGACACGACCGAGCAGCTCGCGGGCGCCGTGCTCGGCGTGTACACCGACGAGACGTTCACCACCGAGCTCTGCCAGGTGATCAGCCTCAAGAACGACCCGATCCCCGTGACCGACCTGCTGCCCGGCACGTACTACATCAAGGAGCTCGTGCCGCCCGACGGCTATTACAACGACGCCGATCCGCAGACCGTGACTTTGATCGAGGGACAGACGCTGCCCGTCACGTTCTATAACCACTATATCCCCAAGACGGCGGGCAACTACGGACTGCTGTTCCTGCTCGGCGGCGGCTCGCTCGTCCTCTGCGGCGCGGTGCTGTTCATCTTCCGCAAGCGCCTGTTCGGGAGCGTGGACACCGACGCATGAAAAAGCCCTCCCTGTGGCTGATCCCGCTGGGGCTGTGGGTGTTCGTCTCGACGATGGCCGCCTCGCTCGGCGTGATGCGGCTGCTCGACGTACATAACGAGATCCGCGGCACCGCCGAGCGGGCGCGCCTGACCCTCGATGCCGGGGAAGCGGCCGTCGTGTCGTTCGTCCCCGGCAGCGAGGGCACGGTGACCGTCGGCCACACCGGGAAAGCCGCCAGCACGGAAAACGCGATCGCGCTGCTCACGTTCTGTTCCCAGAAGGAGAGCGCCATCGCCGTGTTCAATGGCACCGACTCAAGAACGCTCGAGCGCGGCGCCGGCCGCGCGACCAATACCGCGGAACCGAACGAGAAAGGCCGCTGCGTGCTGCACGGCCACCGCGATTCCGCCTTCGCGCCGCTCGCCAAGATTCAGGAGGGCGACGAGGTCACGCTCGAAACCGCTGACAAGACCGTGACCTACCGGGTCTCGAAAATCTTCGTCACCGAGCCGACCGATCCCGCGATCTATAAAAAGAGCGACCACCGCCAGCTCGCGCTCGTCACCTGCTACCCGTTCACGTTCGTCGGCCCCGCGCCCGACCGCTGCGTCGTCGTCGCCGACGAGGTGGAACCGTAACGGGAGGGACGGGGAAACGACAGGCCGCGGGCACGCCGGATACCGGCGGGCCCGCGGTGTTTTGGGACGGAGGGGCCGCGGGCACGATTGCGGGGCTCCGCCCCGCACCCCGCCAAAGGGACACGTCCCTTTGGAAAC
>CAZKGE010000229.1:0-3157 GCA_964552065.1 uncultured Oscillospiraceae bacterium
CGTCGGCGAGCACGACGTTGGCAAACAGCGGGCCGGGCCGAAACTCAAAGTCCGCAAGCTTCTGGTTATAAAAATGGATGCCGGTGAGGTCGGACGGCAGCAGGTCCGGCGTGAACTGGATGCGCGTAAACGCGCCGCCGATCGAGCGGGAGAACGCGCGCAGCAGCATAGTCTTGCCCGTACCCGGCACGTCCTCGAGCAGCACGTGCCCGCCCGAGACGAAGCAGACGAGCACGAGCTCGATCACGTCGTCCTTGCCGACGATCACCTTCCCGCAGTTTTCGACGATTCTTTTTTTATAGTCCTGTACGAATTTCGTATCCATTCGACGCGCCCTCTCAAAATTGGTTTCCAAATACCGTATTATTATAGCACTCCGCGCGATGCCGGACGCAAGCGCGCACAGGTTTTGGCGGTTTTTATTTGGGTTCGCGCGGGACGTAGTACGTCCAGGTCAGAAACAGCAGCGCGCACTGCCAAAGCGGCAGCGCGTACCGCGGCGACGGCGACGGTACGGCGAGCATCAGCCCCGCCCAGACCGCGAGCACGGGCAGGGTGCAGAGCGCGTCGCGCGCGCGGCCCTTAAGCCACAAAACCACCGCCGAGAACAGCAGCGCGACAAGCGCCGCGCCGCCGCGGTAGCTGACGGAGCGCAGCACGGGTGTATCATACAAAAGCTCCGCGTACCGGTGCGTAAACGCGGTCAGCCCCGTGTAGGAGACGTCCTTCGGGTCGGCGGCGTGCGCGGTCAGCGCGTAGTCGGGCGGCGCCACCGGTTCGTCGGTCGGCCGCGCGAGCTTCCAGACGATCGCGTTGTTGGCAAAGAACGCGCCGAGGGCGGCCCTTGGGTGCGTGACCATCAGCTTGACCGCAAGCTTCGTCAGCGCCGGGCCGAGGTTCTGCTCCTCGACCTTGTAGACGTCGGCGCCGATCGTCGAGTATGCGCGCGATACTGTGCCGGGGAAATACTTCGTATAGCACGCGGCCCATTTTTCGACCGGCATGACGCGCTCGATCAGCGCCTCGTCCGCCGCGTCGAACGATTCGCCGCTCGCCGCAACCGCCGCGATCATGCTCATCGGCGTGCCGTACTTGATATAGCCGGGGTTCGGGACCGCATTCAGCACGCCGAGCGCGAGCACGTCGACAATAAGCACGCGCAATAGCAGCGCCGAACCGGCCGCGATCAGCGTCCCCTTGGTCAGGCGCTTGCGCTTTGCCAGCGAGTAAACGACGAGCGCCATTGCGCCCGCCAGCACCGGCAGCGCGCCCGCGTGCCGGAACGACACGACAAAGTACCCCCACGCGCCGAACGCGATAAAGTCGCGCGCGCGGGCTTTTTGCGCGTTGACAAGCCGCAGCATCGCGATGGTCATGGCCAGGAGCGCCGTCGAGAACGCCACGTCCTTGCTCATGTCTTGCAGCATGTACAGCGGCGTAAACAGCAGGATCAGCATGAGCGCATACGCACGCGGCGCGCGCGGGCTCAGCGCGTCGAGCAAACGCACCGTCTGCGACGAAACATAGACCCACGCCACCGCCTGCACGAACGTAACCGTAAAGCGCGAGGGGTAGATCAGCGAGCAGAGCTTGACGAAGAAGCGATATGTCACCGGATGCCAGTCCGACCAGTTCATACGGATCGAGTTGTACCAGATCGTCTCGGTATCCGCGCCGGAAAGGCTCGGCAGCGCGGACAAAAGGCAGCAGGCGCTGACAAGCGTGATGGCGGCGAGCGCACATCGCGCATCGCGCGAAAGCGGCCGCCCGCCGGCGCCGGCGGGAACCGCGATCGCGTCCCGGGGTGCGGACAAAAATGCGTCGAACGCAAAGAACGCGCAGCCGAACGTCGAAACGAGCGCCGCGGGCAGGTAGACGGCCCAGTTCCAGGCAAGGTACATAAGCCGCAGCGCGCGCAGCGGCCACCAGGCCTTTTCCAGCGCCGCCTCGGAAAACAGCGGGCTTTTGAGCAGCTCCGCGGCGGAGAGCATTACGAAGAACAGCGCGGTGAACAGCAGGCTGAATACCAGCACGGTCCGGTTTTCCGGCGCGGCCCATTTGCGTTCCGGACGCAGCCGGCCGCAAAGCAGCAGCGCGCCGCAGGTGATCAGCGGCGCGAGCGTGACGAACGCCGCCTCCGTCAGAAACTCCGCGCGCGACGCAGCCAGCACCGCCGCGGCAAGCAGCATCCACAGCGCGGCGACGCGCGCAAAGGGTTTGGCCGGTCGTTTCGTCGATTCCATGTTGTTTCCCCGCAATAAAACGCGAAATTTGATTCATTATACCATTCGAGGGCGGATGGTTCAATCGGGGAAAGGTACGGGGGAAACGATGCAGGGGTTTCACCCCTGCACCCCACCAAAGGAACCAGTCCCTTTGGAAACCCGCAGGAAAATCTCGATGAACGGTTTGGGCTTCCAAAGGGCCCTCGGCCCTTTGGCGGAGGTTTGGAGGCGAAGCCTCCAAGCTTTCTTTCGCAGGGATGGAGCCCTCTGCAAAAAGGAAACCCCCTTTGGAAACCCAAGGAAAGGGTACGAAACCTGCGTGTCCGGCTGAATGGGATTCCAAAGGGACTTGTCCCTTTGGCGGGGTCGCAGGGGCGGAGCCCCTGCATCCACCCTCGTCCCCTGCATCCACCCTCGTCCCCTCGTCCCCCGTCCTCCCGCCCTTGCGCGCCCGCGCTATTCGGTGCTATAATAATTTTTTAATTGAACGTGTGAACGGAGAAAATCGGAATGGAGTTTACCCCCGAGCTGGCGGCCGCGCTGTCCCCGCTGTGCGGACTGCCCGCCGACGCGATTAGCGGCATGCTGGAGACGCCGCCAAACCCCGAGCTTGGCGATTTGGCGTTTCCGTGCTTTCAACTGGCAAAGACGCTGAGAAAAGCCCCGCCCGCGATCGCGGCGGAACTGGCGGAGCGGTTTGCGCCGCCGGCATTCGTTGAGAACGTCGCGGCGGCCGGGCCGTACCTGAACTTTACGTTTTCGCGCGCGGAGCTGGCAAAGCGCGTGCTCACCCGCGTGTTCGCCGACGGCGACCGCTACGGCGGCTCGGGCGTCGGGAACGGCAGGACCGTGTGCATCGACTACTCGTCGATCAATATCGCCAAGCCGTTCCACATCGGGCACCTGCGCTCGACGGCGATCGGGAACGCGCT
>CAZKGE010000230.1:0-3156 GCA_964552065.1 uncultured Oscillospiraceae bacterium
GAGCAGCGCTTCGACAGCCTCGTGCTCGACAACATCATGAAGCAGCTGCTCGACACCGCGCGCTTTAACCTCAGGCGCGGCGACACGATCTCGCGCTACAGCGCGATGCAGTACGTCGTGCTGCTGCCCTCCGTCACCTACGAGACCGGCAAGATGGTCATGGAGCGCATCAAGAAGGCGTTCTACAAGGAGTACGTCAAGTCGTCCGTCATGCTGACCTATAAGCTCCGGCCGCTGTGCATCAATAAATACGAGCAGCAGCCGCGCAGGGGCGGCGGCGCCGCGGCCGCCGCAAAGCCCGCAAGGACGAAGGAGGCCGTCCCGGTGGTCGATTCCGGTACCGGGGAGCTGGAAAAACCCGCGGGCGCGAAGGAGTCCGACAAGGAATAGTTCGGCCCGGTTTTTATTCCGGCGTATATCCTGCCACAAATTGGGAAAGACTGTATGCAATCACAGTTGTGGCAGGAGGATTCCATCATGAAACGAATGAAAAAGGCGCTTGCGGGCGCGGGTTTTCTCGCCCCTGCCCCGCTGTTCTCCGGCTGCGCGCTCACCGACGGCGTAAAACTGCTCGAGGGCAGCATGGCCGAGTTCTGGGTGCTCGCCGCCGTCGTGCTCGGCATCATCGCCATCGGCGCGCTGGTCTTTTTCGCCATTCAGGTCGCGTTTTTGAGCGCAGGGGACGAGTAAGGGGCGAGAGGGAACGGAAGGGGACGAAAGGTACGTTGGGTACGAAGGGTACGTGGAGGGCTCCGCCCTCAAACACCCGCCAAAGGGCCGAGGGCCCTTTGGAAACCCAAGGAAGCTTAGGCATGGTTTCACTGGGTTTCCAAAGGGGGTTTCCTCCTTTGGCAGGGGTTTGGGGACGGAGTCCCCAACGTTTCCCTTCGTACCCTCTCCAAACCCTCGTTCCACTTCCCCCAATCCCGCGTTCCTTGACAGTCCCAGCCCCCCGTGCTAGAATTTTTGCATATCACAGGTTAAATTGCCGGTCCTTTTGGGACAAAGGAGCTGCATGTACCCGTTCTGTAAACGGCTGCTGGACATACTCGCCGCGCTGGCCTTAGGCGTACTGCTGCTGCCGCTGCTGCTGTTGTTGATCGTGCTGATCCGGGCGGACTCTCCGGGCAGGGCGGTGTTTACGCAAAAGCGCGTGGGCCGCGGCAAGCGGACGTTCCTATTATATAAATTTCGCACGATGCGCATCGACACGCCGCACGACGTACCGACGCACCTGCTCACCGATCCGCAGCGCTACATCACGCGCGCGGGGAAGTTCTTGCGCAAAACGAGCCTGGACGAGCTGCCGCAGCTGTGGAACGTGCTCGTTGGCGACATGTCGTTCGTGGGCCCGCGGCCCGCGCTGTGGAACCAATATGACCTCGTCGCGGAGCGCGACAAGTATGCGGGCCGCGGCGGCAAAACGGTGAACGACGTGCGGCCGGGGCTGACGGGCTGGGCGCAGGTCAACGGCCGCGACGAGCTGGAGATCCCGGAGAAAGCGCGGCTCGACGGCGAGTACGTAAAGAGCATGAGCCTGCGGTTCGACCTTCTGTGCGCGCTGCGCACGCTGCGCACGGTCGCGCGCGCGGAGGGCGTGCGCGAGGGCGGCACGGGCGCGAAGGGGGCCGCGCGATGAACGTTACGCTGGTCACCGCGTACTTTTTTCCGGAGGTCACGTCGGTCACGCATTTGCTGTCCGATTTGGCGTGCGACTTGGCGCGCTGCGGCCACCGCGTGACGGTGGTGACGAACCTGGCCTGCCGCGGGCTCGACGCGGAGACCGCGCGTGCGTACCGCGACCGCCAGAACGAAACGACCGCGGACGATGTGCGTATCCTGCGCGTCGGCGCAAAGAGCCGCGAAGCGGGCGGCCTTATTCAGCGCGGACTGCGGTTTTTCGTCAACACGCTCGCGCTGTACCGCGCGGCGGCCAAGGCTGAGACGGACGCGTACCTGATCAACAGCATGCCGCCGTACCTGGGCCTTGTCGGCGCGCGGCTTTCAAAAAAGCGGCCGACGGTCTACATTTTGCAGGATTTGTTTCCGGACAGCGTGATCGCGATGGGCAAGCTGAAAAAGCGCGGCCTGATCGCGCGGCTGTTTTACTGGATGGAGCGGTATACGTACCAAAAAAACACAAGGCTTATCACGATCTCGGACGACATGCGCGATACGCTGCTGCAAAAAGGCGTGCCCGCGGACAAGCTCGACGTGATCGGCAACTGGATCGACGCGGACGCGACGACGCGCGTGGAGTGTGGGGACAACGCGCTGTTCGACGAGCTCGGCCTCGGCCGCAACGGCTTTTATGCGGTGTACGCGGGCGCGCTCGGGATTTTGCAGGACCTCGATACGGTACTTGACGCGGCAAAACTTGTGGCGAAGCAAACGGGTGCCGTCCGCTTCGTGCTGATCGGTTCCGGCGGACGCGAGCGGGAGCTGCGCGAGCGGATCGCGCGCGAGGGCATCGCCAACGTGACGATGTTTCCGCTGCAGCCCGTTTCGCGCGCGGCGGAGGTGTACAGCCTCGGCGACGTGTCGCTCGTGCCGCTTATTCAAAACGTGACCCGAATCGCGCTCCCGTCCAAGACGTGGACGGCGATGGCCGCGGGGAGCTTCGTCATCGCGGCGGCGGACGAAGGCAGCGCGTTCGAGCGGCTGGTAATCGAGGCGGGCGGCGCGGCCGTACCGCCGGGGGACGCGCAGGCGCTCGCGGACGCGGTGCTCGCCGCGTATGAAAACCGCGCGTCGCTTGCCGAACGGGGCCTAGCGGGCCGCGCGTTTGTGCAAAGCCGCCTGTCGCGAAGGAACGCGACGAAACGGTACGAGCGGGCGCTGCTTGTTGCGGCGCGGCAGGGAAAGGGGCAAGCGCATGTTCGAGGGTAAAACGCTTCTGATCACGGGCGGCACGGGGAGCTTCGGCAACGCGGTGCTCGACCGGTTTTTGGGCACGGACGTTTCGGAGATCCGCATCTTCTCGCGCGACGAGAAGAAGCAGGACGACATGCGCAGAAAATACTGCTCCGACAAGGTCCAGTTCTTTCTAGGAGACGTGCGCGATTCCGCGTCCGTCATAAACGCGATGCACGGCGTCGACTACATCTTCCACGCGGCGGCGCTCAAGCAGGTGCCGTCGTGCGAGTTTTTTCCGGT
>CAZKGE010000231.1:0-3126 GCA_964552065.1 uncultured Oscillospiraceae bacterium
CTGAGCGCCGCCTGTGGCGGATGAAGCGAAGCGCAGGCCCAGTGAGCAAGGGAGCGCGGGCCCAAAGGGTCCCGTGCGATCATTGCGAACTGTGGAAAGGGGTGAAACCCCTGCTCAATAATCCTACCCCTGCCCTGCCTCCCGCCGCCGGCGTTCGAGCAGCATGTTGACGCCGACGCCGGCGGCGACGAGCAGGCCGCCAAAGAACGTCGCGCGCGAAAAGCCGCGCGCTGTGAGAAGGTCGAGCGCGACGCCCGCGAACACCTGGCCGACGAACGACAGAAGCGTCAGCCGGAAGGCGGAGACCCTGGGCACGATCACGTTGAACAGCAGCACGACGAGCACGCCAAGCGCCCCGCCGAAATAGGCCCACGCGCCGGGCGCGGGCGCAGCCGGTACAAGCAGCGCGCGCTGCCCGCCCGCAAGGAGCATCACGGCGGCCGAGACGGGCAGCCCGACGATGTGGTTGACAAACGAGCCCTGCAGCGCGCCGATGCGCGCGGACAAGTTCGCGTTGACCGTGCGCGAGAGCACGACCGTCACGCCCGCGCCGAACGAGAGCGCGACGGCGTACAGCACGCCCTGCGCGGGCCGGCCGAGCATCACGGCGATGCCGGCGGCGGCAAACAGAAGCCCCGCCAGCGTCGACTTGTGCAGCGGGCGCCGCGGCATGCCGAACAGGCCGAAGCCGTCGATGGACAGCGCCGCGGCGGTCTGTCCTAGGAGGCCGAGCGCGACGATACCCGTGATGCTGATCTTTCCGAACGCGAAGTTGTTGAACACGGTCGAGAGCACGCCGATCACGCCGCCGAGATACAGCCACGGCCGGCGCGCGCGCGAAAACGGCACGCTTTGCCGGCGCAGCAGCAGGAGCAGCAGCGCGAACAGGCTGCCGACGACGTGGATGACGACGGCCGCGCCGAACACGCCGCAGAACGTTGTGAGCACGCCGTTGAGCGTGACCATGACGGCGATCAGCGCGCCGGTGACGAGCGACATCAGATCGTACATGACAGCACCCCCTGCTCCGGAGTATACTGGATGATGCCGACGCAGGATAGGACACTTGTCACATCCGCCGGCAATTTGAACGCGAGAGGGGACCGTCCATGCGGAGGGGACCGCTCGGCCCGGAGCACGCGCGGCGGCTTGGCCGCTGCGGCATAACCGGCGTCGACCTTGGCGGCGCGCGGCTCGTTCGCTTTGCGGCCGGGGAAACGCTGCTGCGCGAAGGCATGCCGATCGAGGAGCTGCTGATCATCGTATCCGGCCGCGCGAAGGTCAGCGCCGCGGCGGCGAACGGCCGCGACCTGCTGCTGTGCTACTACGTCTCGGAGGGCATCCTCGGCGACGTCGAGCTGCTGACCGGCGTGCGCCAGGCAGCCACGACGGTCCGCGCGGTCACGGAGTTTACCTGCGTCGGCCTGCCCTACGCGGCCTATGCCGAAACGCTGCTGTCGCAGCTTCCGTTCGTGCGCCACGTCGCGCGCGGGCTTGCCGAAAAGCTGCTGGACAGCTCACGCGCAAACGCGAACAACGCGCTGCACGCGGGCAAGGAGCGGCTTGCGGCGTACATCCTGCGCTCCGCGGCCGGCGGCGCGTTTTCGGAACCGCTCACGGACGCCGCGCGCGCCACGGGCATGAGCTACCGCCATCTTGTGCGCCTGCTCGGCGCGCTGCGCGCCGAGGGGCTGATCGAAAAGGCGGCGCGCGGGTATCGGATTATCGACGCGGACGAGCTGCGGCGACTTGCGCAGGACCTTGCCGGGGAATAGGCCGGCCCGTCCCCGCAAGCGGAAGCGGCCCTGACCGCGGTCTTGCGGTTTGCCGCCGCGTTTGAACGCGTCCCCGCGAGACAGGGCGGCCCGCCCCCAGAATCGGACAAATTTCGCATAAAAAAGGCGCGGCCGCATCCGCGGCCGCGCCGGATTCTCTGTTGGCGCGAGGGTTCGGGTTCAGCCGACGTTCTTTCCGGAAAGGTGCGCCGCGCAGGCGCAGACATAGTCCGGCTTGCCGCCGTCCGCGGGCTTGACCATTCTTGCGTAACGGCAGAAACGGCAGGTTTCCTCCGTGTAGAAGAGCAGCGTCCGTCTGTAGGCGAAATGCTCGCAGCCAGCGGTTTCTTCCTCGGCAATCTCCGTTTCCCGATCCAGCAGCGACGAAATCCACGATCCATTCTTCCGGTTGATTGCAAGTTCCATTTCGCTTCTCTCCTTCTCTTTTCGGCAGTTGTTCCTGACACTCTTTTTATATCACGGCGCCGCGGATAAAATCAATATGTGGTGGCGAATGTTCAATTAACCTTAACATTTTGTGGATTTTCTCCCCATGATCCCCAATTTATTGCCAAATAACTACGGGTTTGTTAAATTTTCGCGTTTGCCTTTTGCCGCCGTTTCGACAGGAATTTCGCACGAAAAAAAGCGCCGCGCCATCGCCGCCGCCCGACGCGATCCGCCGGCGTTTTTCGTGCTTTGACGGATGCTGCCGACGAAAAAAGAATGTTGACAACAGCCCGCGGATTTGCTTTAATGTTGTTTAGTCTTCGTAAACTATTTGTTTAGAAAGGGTTGACGCGGGTGCGGATCGGCGCGAAGATCAAACGGCTGCGGCTCCAGCTTGGCCTGACGCAGGAGGAGCTGGCCGCGCGCACGGAACTGAGCAAGGGATTCATCTCCCAGCTCGAGCGCGACCTCACGTCCCCGTCGATTGCGACGCTCGTGGACATCCTCACCGCGCTCGGCACCGACGTGGGGTCGTTTTTCAACGAGCAGAAGCCCGAGACCGTGGTCTACCGCTCGGACGACATGTGCGTCAGCGAGGAAGAAAACGGCGTGTCCGTGCGCTGGCTCGTGGCGGACGCGCAGCGCAACGCGCTCGAGCCGATCCTTCTCGCGCTGCCCGCCGATGCCGCGACCGCGCCGGACGACCCGCACGAGGGCGAGGAGTTCTGCTACGTGCTCGCGGGCTCCGTCGCGCTTTTATTGGGCGAGCGCAAGTACCGCGCCAAGAAGGGCGACGGCTTCTATTTCCGGCCGCACAGCGTGCACCGGCTGCTCAACACCGGCAGGGCCGAGGCGCGCGTGCTCTGGGTCAGCACGCCGCCGTCGTTCTGATCCGATTTTA
>CAZKGE010000232.1:0-1498 GCA_964552065.1 uncultured Oscillospiraceae bacterium
CCCCTTCGTTCCCCCTTCGTTCCCCCTTCGTTCCCCCTTCGTTCCCCCTCGTTCCCTCAATCTCCCGTTCTTCCCCCGCGCGCCAGCGCCGCGTCCACCAGCCCGACAAACAGCGGGTGCGGGCGGTTCGGGCGGCTGAGAAACTCCGGATGGAACTGCACGCCGATATAGAAGTCGTTTTGCGGCAGCTCGACGACCTCGACGATGCGCCCGTCCGGCGACGTGCCGGACACGCAAAGGCCCGCCTTTTCCATCGCGTCGCGGTAGCGGCTGTTGAACTCGTAGCGGTGGCGGTGGCGCTCGCGGATCAAGTCCTTTTGGTAGCAGCGGGCCAGAAGCGTGCCTTCGCGCACCACGCACGGATAGCTGCCGAGCCGCATCGTGCCGCCCTTGTCGATCGTGACGGACTGGTCGGGCAGAAAGTCGATCACCTTGTCCGGGCTGGTCTCGTCGAACTCGCCGGAGTTGGCGCGGGCAAGGTTCAGCGCGTGCCGCGCAAACTCGATGCAGGCAACCTGCATGCCAAGGCAGATGCCCAGGTACGGCACGTTGCGCGTACGCGCATACTTTGCCGCGGCGATTTTGCCCTCGATGCCGCGCACGCCGAAGCCGCCGGGGATCAGGATGCCGTCCGCGCCGCCTAGCAGGTCCTCGGCCGTCGTGTCGGAAACGTCCTCCGAATCCACCCAGTCGATGTCGACGGCCGCGCCTTTTTCGTAGCCCGCGTGCCGCAGCGCCTCGGCCACGGACAGGTACGCGTCGTGCAGTTTCACGTACTTGCCCACGAGCGCGATGGTGACATGCTCCTTCCGCGCGTGCACGCGCCCGATCATCTCCGTCCACTCGCGCATGTCGGGCTCCGGCGCGTCGATCGACAGCTCCCGGCAGACCACCGCGGAGAAATTGCTGCGTTCGAGCATCAGCGGCGCTTCGTAGAGCGTCTCGAGCGTCAGGTTCTCGATCACGCAATCCTTTTTGACGTTGCAAAACAGCGCGATCTTCTCGCGGATGCTCTCCCCGGCCGGCCTGTCCACGCGCATCACGATGATGTTCGGCGTGATGCCCATGGACTGCAGCTCCTTGACCGAGTGCTGCGTCGGCTTGGACTTGTGCTCCTCGGAGCCGGACAGGTACGGCACGAGCGTGACGTGGATGTACAGCGCGTTCTCGCGCCCGACCTCGATGCCCACCTGCCGGATCGCCTCGAGGAACGGCTGGCTCTCGATGTCGCCGATCGTGCCGCCGATCTCCGTGATCACAACGTCCGCATTTGTTTTCTCGCCCACGCGGTAGATGAACCTTTTAATCTCGTTCGTCACGTGCGGGATGATCTGCACGGTCTCGCCGAGGTACTCGCCGCGGCGCTCCTTGTTGAGCACGTTCCAAAACACCTTGCCGGTGGTCAGGTTCGAGTACTTGTTCAGGTTCTCGTCGATGAAGCGCTCGTAGTGGCCGAGGTCCAGGTCGGTTTCGGCGCCGTCGTCGGTGACGAACACCT
>CAZKGE010000232.1:1508-3122 GCA_964552065.1 uncultured Oscillospiraceae bacterium
CGCGGCGACCTTCAAGCCGCGCGCCTTGAGCAGCCGCCCCAGCGACGCCGCCGTGATGCCCTTGCCGAGGCCCGATACGACGCCGCCCGTCACAAAGATATACTTGGCCATATGAAACGCTCCCTTCTGTTATACGGTTCATAAAAGTGGAGCGGGCACCCGATCCTCCGGATGCCCGCCGCTTTGTTTCCTTATTCGACTGTGACGCTTTTGGCGAGGTTTCTGGGCTTGTCGACCGCGCAGCCCTTCTGCACCGCCAGATAGTAAGCCAGAAGCTGCATCGGCACGATCGCGACCAGCGGCGAAAGCGTCGGGTCCACGCGCTCGATCTCCCACTGCTCGTGCGAATGGTCGGCCGCGCCGTCCCAGGTCCCGTTCGTCACGGCGAGCACGTGCGCGCCCCGCACCTTGACCTCCTCCATGTTGCTCGCCATCTTGGGCAAAAGCGCGTCCTGCGTCGCGAGCGCGACGACGAGCGAGCCGTCCTCGATCAAAGCGATCGTGCCGTGCTTGAGCTCGCCCGCGGCGTACGCCTCGGAGTGGATGTACGAAATCTCCTTGAGCTTGAGCGCCGCCTCCAGCGCCAGCGCGTAATCCATGCCGCGGCCGATGAAGAACACGTGCTTGACCGCAAACTCCCGCGACGCAAAGTACTGGATCAGCGATTTATCGTCGAGCACGCTCTGGATCTTTGCCGGAATTCCCTCAAGCTCGCGGATACGGGAGCCGAGCGCCTCGGCCGAGAGTTCGCCGCGCTTATACGCCAGGTCGAGCGCTGTCAAATACAGCACGAGCACCTGCATTAAGTACGACTTCGTCGCCGCCACCGCGATCTCCGGCCCGCAGTACGTGTAGAGCACGCGATCGACCTCGCGCGTAACGGTGCTGCCGATCACGTTGCAAATCGCGATCGTTTTGCAGCCGGCGTTTTTGCCCATGCGCATGGCCGCGATCGTATCGGCCGTCTCGCCGGACTGTGATATGACGAGCAGCGACTCGCCCTGATGCAGCACCGCGTCGCCGTAGCGGAATTCGCTCGCGATCTCCGCCTCGACGGGCACGCGCGCGATCCCTTCGATGAACTTCTTGCCGAGCATCGCGGCGTGGAACGCCGTGCCGCAGCTCGAGATGCGCAGCTTATCCAGCGCGCGTGCCTCCTCGGCCGTCCACGGGAACAGCTCGCCCTTGAGCGCGCCCGTGGACAGGTCCGCGTACTGCTCGAGCGTCTTACGAAACGCCTCGGGCTGCTCGCAGATCTCCTTCATCATGAAGTGCTCGTAGTTGCCCTTTTTGGCGGCCTCGATGTCCCAGTCGACGTGCGTGACGGCCTTTGTTATCTCGGAGCCGAACTCGTTGTAGAAGCGGATGCCGGACGGGCGCAGCACCGCGATCTGCCGCTCCTCGAGGAAGCTGACGTCGCGTGTGTGCGGCAAAAGCGCGGGGATGTCGCTCGCGACGAACGCGCCCTCCCCGCCCTTGCCCACGACCATGGGGCTGTCCTTGCACGCGCAGTAGATCGTGCCCGGCTCCTCAAAGAACAGGATGGCCAGCGCGAACGAACCGGTCAGAAGGCGCATCGCCTGCGACAGCGTCTCGATGTGGTTGCCCTTGTCG
>CAZKGE010000233.1:0-3114 GCA_964552065.1 uncultured Oscillospiraceae bacterium
GGTCAACGGCCATGCGTATAAGGAGAAAAAGTCCGATAACACGAACCTCGCCATCCTCTGCTCGCACAACTTCAACGTACCGTTTGATCAGCCGATCGCCTACGCGCAAAAGGTCGGCGAATTGACCAACATGCTCGGCGCGGGGCACATCCTCGTGCAGCGCTACGGCGATATCCTCGACGGCAAGCGTACCTGGCAGCGGGAGCTCGCCTTTTCCAACGTCGTGCCGACGCTGCCGGACGCGGTCGCGGGCGACATCACGGCGGCTATGCCGTATCGCGCGATGACGAACATCATCAACTTCATTCAGGCGGTCGATCAGGTCGTGCCGGGCTTTGCCGCGGCGGAGACGCTGCTCTACTCGCCGGAGCTCAAGTTTTACAGCAACCGCGTGAAGATGGACGAGCGCTTTACCACGAACATCGCGGGCTTCTACTCGCTTGGCGACTCGAGCGGCTGGACGCGCGGACTGATGATGGCCTCGGTCATGGGTGTGCTCATGGGCCGACGGCTCGCCGCGCAGGAAGACTAACGGCGCGCGGACACGATCTTTTGCTGAGCGGCGTCGAGGAGGCACACGGAGCGCCAAATAAGAATGAAGAGGGGGGCGTCGGGGGCGCCTCCTTTTTGCGGCATCGTCCGCTGAGGGCTGAAGCGTCCCGTCCCGGCTAAGGTTTGCGCCAGGCGCTTGCGGCGTTGCCATGCGTGCCGCCCGTATCCGCGACGCGCGACTGGCGCGAGGGCCGTGATTGGCACGAAACCGAGCGGCTTTCCGGCCCCGCCGCCTTCGCGGCGATGGCCGAACGGAGAAAGAGCGGTTTTATGCTGTGCGGCTGTTCGAACCCGCGGCGCGGCATTGCCGCAAAACAGAGCCGCCGTGCTGGCCGGATCGGCAAGAAAGCGCCGCGAATGCGGCTTTGAATCCCATGTCGTTTGTGATAATATAGGTTCATGCGGGCAACTGCGCCGCCGTCGGCCCCGCGCCGAGCCGCAAGGCACGCGGCGCGAGGCTTTTTCACAATCGAGGCTCGGAAAGAAAGGAACACTCCATTCATGAAACCCCTCGTGATCATGTCCGACTTCGGACTTGCCGACGGCGCGGTCAGCGCCATGTACGGCGTTGCGTACTCCGTCTGTGAAAAGCTCAACATCACGGACCTTACGCATGAAATTCCGCAGTACAACGTTTGGGAGGCGAGCTACCGCCTCATCCAGACGGTCGGCTACTGGCCGAAGGGTACGGTGTTCGTATCGGTGGTCGATCCGGGCGTGGGCTCTACGCGCCGCAGCATCGCCGCCGAAACCGCCGCGGGGCAGTACATCATCACGCCCGACAACGGCACGCTCACGCATGTAAAGCGCATCTGCGGCATCGTCGCCGCGCGGGAGATCGACGAGAGCGTCAACCGCCTGCCGAACTCGGGGGAGAGCTATACCTTCCACGGGCGCGACATCTACGCCTATACCGGTGCGCGCCTTGCAAGCGGGGTCATCGGCTTTTCGGGCGTGGGGCCCGCGGTCGCACCCGAAAGCGTGGTCGAGCTGCCGCTCGCGGAGCCGGTATGCGACGGCGGCCTTATCCGCGGCGACATCGACGTATTGGACGTGCGCTTCGGCAGCCTTTGGACAAACATCCCGCGCGAGATGTTTCTGCGGCTCGGCGTGCAGCACGGAGAGCGCGTGGATATCATGATCGGAAACGGCGCGCGGCTCATCTACCGCAACGCGCTCGTCTACGCGCGCTCGTTTGCGGACGCGTTTATCGGCGAGCCGCTCGTGTACGTCAACAGCCTCGATCGCATCGCCGTCGCGATCAATCAGGGCGACTTTGCGCGCGCCTACAACGTCGGCACCGGCGCGCCTTGGACCATTCAGATGCAGAGGCCTGTGGGAAAGGAGCCGCGCTGTGGATCATAACCGTAAGCCGGTCATCGAGTTTCGCGATTTTACGTTCCAGTACTTTTCGCAGGCCGAGCCGACGCTGCACGAGATCAACCTTACGATCTACGAAGGGGAAAAGGTGCTCATCGTCGGCCCTTCCGGCAGCGGCAAGAGCACGCTCGGCAACTGCGTCAACGGCCTGATCCCGTTTTCCTACCCGGGGGAAAGCAAGGGCAGCCTCTGGGTCTGCGGCATCGAGGCAAAGCAGGCGAGCATATTTGAGCTGAGCCAGCACGTCGGCACGGTGCTGCAGGACCCGGACGGGCAGTTCATCGGGCTTTCCGTGGGCGAGGACATCGCCTTTGCGCTCGAAAACGAGTGCGTCAAACAGAGCCAAATGAAGGAGACCGTGGCGCGCGCCGCGGCGCTTGTCGACATGGGCGGGCTGCTCAACGCCTCGCCCTTCGAGCTTTCCGGCGGGCAGAAGCAGCGCGTGTCGTTTGCCGGCGTGATGGTGCACGAGGTGGAGGCGCTGCTCTTCGACGAGCCGCTGGCAAACCTCGACCCCGCGACCGGCAAGACCGCCATCGATCTCATCGACCGCATCTACCGCGACTACAACAAGACCGTCGTCATCATCGAGCACCGCCTTGAGGACGTGCTGTACCGCCATATCGACCGCGTGATCGTCATGTCCGAGGGGCGCATCGTGGCCGATATGTCGCCGGACGCGCTCATGGCGGCGGACATCCTTAAAGAGCTGGGCATCCGCGAGCCGCTCTATGTCACCGCGCTCAAATACGCCGGCGTTCCCGTTACGGAGACGCTGGGCGCGGGGCGCATCGACACGCTCAACGTCGAGGCGGTCAAGGGCGCGCTCGCCGCCTGGGACGCGGCGCAGCCGGAGCGGGAGATAAAGCCGCCGAAGGGGGAGCTCCTCTCGGCGGAGGATTTAAGCTACCGCTATGTGGAGAACCGCCCCATACTCAAACGCCTCAACTTTTCGATCGAGGCGGGCGAGATGGTCAGCCTCGTGGGCACGAACGGCGCGGGCAAAAGCACGCTGGCCAAGGTGATCACGGGCATCTGCACGGGCCCCGAGGGCAAGATGCGCTTTCGCGGCGAGCCTATGGACGGCTGGACGATACACGAGCGCAGCGGCAGGATCGGCTACGTGATGCAAAACCCCAACCAGATGATCTGCAAGGCCATGATCTACGACGAGGTGGCGCT
>CAZKGE010000234.1:0-2617 GCA_964552065.1 uncultured Oscillospiraceae bacterium
CAGCAGCTCGCGCTCCTCGAGCTTCTTTTTGACGGACTGCGACGCCGCCACGATCGGGATCCATTTCTGCACGTACTGCGGCGCGTTGCCGCTCTTTTTACAGAACAGGTCCAGGTACTCCTCCGCGGTGCCGCGCTCGCCCGCGAGCGAGAAGAGCAAAAACGTGCGCGCGGCGTCCGCGGACGCGTTGCCCTGCGTGGCGTGCGACCAGTCGAGGATAAACGGCGCGCCGTCGTCGCGCAGGATGATGTTGGTCGGGTTGAAGTCGCCGTGGCAGAGCTTGTTGTGATGCGGCATGGCCTCGAGCCGCGTGTGCAGCTCGTACTGCGTGACCGTCGGCAGTTCGGCCTGGCTGATCTTGCGGGCCATCTTATCGCGCAGCTGCGGCAGCAGCGGGCAGATCTGGCGGTGCACGGTGAGCTGCAGGTCGACGAAAAGGTCGAGGTATTCCGCGCGCCTCTCGGGCTGCTCCGCCATGCGCTCGGCGAGCGTTTTGCCGGGGATGAACTCGGTCATGATGTACCACTTTTCGTCGACCATGCCGACGCCGTAGAGCTTGGGCACGTTCAGGTCCGTCTCCTCAACGCGGGCGTGGTTGAGCGCCTCGTTGAGCACGTCCGCCTTCTTAAAATCCTCGCCGAACACCTTGACGACCCTATCGCCGTCGCGGCAGATGGTCTTGTTGCGGCGCACGGCAATCACGTTGCTAAGGTCCATAACTGCTCTCCTCCCGTCAAATCGCTTCATGCGTGCCGTAATACGCGTTGAGGTACATCTGGCGTATCTCGGACATCAGCGGATAGCGCGGGTTCGCGCCCGTGCACTGGTCGTCGAACGCCTGCTCGGTCATCTCGTTCAGCCTTGCGAGGAAGTCCCGTTCGTCGACGCCGTAGTCGCGGATGGCCCCCTTGATCCCGATGCGCTCCTTGAGCGCATCGAGGCTCGCGATCAGACCCTCGAGCTTTTGCTCGGCGGTGCCGCCCTGGATGCCTAAAAAGTCCGCGATTTCGGCGTACCGCGCGAGCGTGTGCGGGTGGTCGTACTGCGAAAACGTACCCATCCGGGTGGGTGTGCCGGCGGCGTTGAAGCGCAGCACCTCGTCGATCATGAGCGCGTTGGCCACGCCGTGCGGCAGCTTATGGAACGCGCCGAGCTTATGCGCCATGCTGTGGCACACGCCGAGGAACGCGTTTGCAAACGCCATGCCCGCCAGCGTCGCGGCGTTGCCCATCTTTTCGCGCGCGACGGGGTCGCTCGCGCCGTTGTCGTAGGCGCGGGGCAGATACTCAAATATCGTTTTGAGCGCTTTGAGCGCGAGGCCGTCCGTGTAATCGCTTGCGAGCATCGACGCATAGGCTTCGAGCGCGTGCGTGACGGCGTCGATGCCGCTCGCCGCGGTGAGGCCCTTCGGCGCGTCCATCATCAGGTCCGCGTCCACGATCGCCATGTGCGGCATCAGCTCGTAGTCCGCGAGCGGGTACTTGACCCCCGTGCTCTCGTCCGTGATGACCGCAAACGGCGTGACCTCGCTGCCGGTGCCCGCGGAGGTCGGGACCGCGATGAAATAGGCCTTTTCGCCCATCCTGGGGAACGGATACACCCTTTTGCGGATGTCGGCAAAGCGCATCGCCATATCGAGGAAATTGGCCTCCGGATGCTCGTACAGCACCCACATGATCTTGGCCGCGTCCATCGCGGAGCCGCCGCCGACCGCGATGATCGCGTCCGGCTTAAACGCCGCCATCTGGGCCGCGCCTTCGCGCGCGCAGGAGAGCGTCGGGTCGGGCGCGACGTTGAAGAACGTCGCGTGCAAAATGCCCATGCCGTCGAGTTTGTCGGTGACGGGCTTGGTGTAGCCGTTCTGGTACAGGAACGTATCGGTCACGATGAAGGCGCGCTTCTTATGGAGGACGGTCTTGAGCTCGTCGAGCGCGACGGGCAGGCTGCCCCGCTTAAAGTACACCTTCTGCGGCGCGCGGAACCACAGCATATTCTCTCTCCTCTCGGCCACGGTTTTGATGTTGAGCAGGTGCTTGACGCCCACGTTCTCGGAAACGGAGTTGCCGCCCCAGCTGCCGCAGCCGAGCGTGAGCGACGGCGCGAGCCGGAAATTGTACAGGTCGCCGATGCCGCCGTGCGACGAGGGCGTGTTCACGATGATGCGGCAGGTCTTCATGCGCGCGGTAAACCGGTCGAGCTTGCCGCGCGACGCGGTCTCGTTCAGAAAGATGCTCGCCGTGTGACCGAGGCCGCCGTCCTCGATCAGCCGCTCGGCTTTAGCGAGCGCGTCCTCAAACGACTTGGCGCGGTACATGGCGAGCACGGGCGAGAGCTTCTCGTGCGCGAACTCCTCGGTCAATTCGACGCTCTCGACCTCGCCAATCAGGATCTTCGTCTTCTTGGGCACCGCCACGCCCGCGAGCGCCGCGATCGTGTACGCGCTCTGGCCCACGATTTTGGCGTTGAGCGCGCCGTTGATTAAAATGGTCTTTCGCACCTTCTCCGTCTCGTCCGGGTCCAGGAAATAGCAGCCGCGCGCGGCAAACTCCGCCTTGACCTTGTCGTAGACGCCGTCGAGCACGATCACGCTCTGCTCGGACGCGCAGATCATGCCGTT
>CAZKGE010000234.1:2627-3077 GCA_964552065.1 uncultured Oscillospiraceae bacterium
GTGGATGATCGAGTTGACCGCGAGCAATATGTCCGCCGAATCGTCGATGATGGCGGGCACGTTGCCCGAGCCGACGCCGATGGCGGGCTTGCCGCTGCTGTGCGCGGCCTTGACCATGCCGGGGCCGCCGGTTGCCAGGATGAGGTCGGCCTCCTTCATCGAGAGGTTCGTCAGCTCGAGGTTCGGCTGGTCCACCCAGTCGATGACGCCCGCGGGCGCGCCGGCAGCTACCGCCGCGTCGAGCACGATCCTCGCCGCCGCGATGGTCGAGCGCCTCGCGCGCGGATGCGGGCTGATCAAAATCGCGTTGCGGGTCTTTAATGCGAGCAGTGTCTTGAATATCGCCGTGGACGTCGGGTTCGTCGTGGGGATCACCGCCGCGATTACTCCGACGGGCTCGGCGATCCGCTTGAAGCCGTACGCGCGGTCCTCCTCGAGCACGCCGCAGGT
>CAZKGE010000235.1:0-3072 GCA_964552065.1 uncultured Oscillospiraceae bacterium
GCACGACCCAGATCTCGTCGGCCGAATTGGAGAGCAGCGGCCCGGTATAGAGGTTGATGACCTGCAGGTATTTTTCGATGGGCTCGCGGTTCGACACGTCGGGCTGCTGCGCCTCGAAACAGAGGCGCTCGAACTCAAACACGTCGACCTCGCAGTCGAGGTTCGGGTTCCACTGGTACGAGCCGCGCGTCGTCAGGATCGAGTCCCGCAGCTCCTCGATGCCGCTCTGCTCGACGAGGCTGCGGTACCGGTGCAAAAGCGTGCGCAGCGCGGTCGCGGGATTGGCGCTGTCCTTCTCGGACCAGAGCATGTCGAGCAGCTCCTCGTGCGTGACCGGCCGGTCCTTTTTCAGGATCAGGTATTCGAGGAACAGGCAGGTCTTCTTCGCCTGCCGAAGCTGGCCCAGCACGACGTTGCCGTTTACGACAATTTCGAAATTGCCGAACATCTTGATCTTAATCCTTGCGCTTCCCATAAAGAAGTTCTCCTTCCGCTAAGCCAGTTTCTTTGCCACGAGGTCCGGATTGACCGCGTACGCAAGCGCGGTCTGGTCCGAGATGACGCCGCGGCGGGTTAAATCCAATATGTCCGCGTCCATCGCGCGCATGCCGGCGTCCGCACCGGCGTAGATCACGTTGTCCATCTGGTGCACCTTGCTCTCGCGGATCATGTTCTGAATCGCGGGGTTCGCCTTCATGATCTCAAACGCCGCCACGCGCCCGCCGTCGATGCGCGGCAAAAGCTGCTGCGACACGACGGCGCGCAGCACCATCGAGAGCTGCACGCGGATCTGCTGCTGCTGCCCCGCGGGAAACACGTCGATGATGCGGTCGATCGTCTTGGCCGCGCCCACGGTATGCAGCGTCGACAGCACGAGCTGGCCGGTCTCCGCCGCGGTCAGCGCGGTCTGGATCGTCGTTAAGTCCCGCATCTCGCCGATCAGGATCACGTCCGGCGCCTGGCGCAGCGCAGCCCGCAGCGCGGACGCGTAGTTTTCCGTGTCGTGCTCGATCTCGCGCTGGGTCACGACGCTTTTTTTGTGCGGGTGCAGAAACTCGATCGGGTCCTCGATCGTAATGATGTGGTCGCGGCAGGTCTCGTTGATGCGGTCGATCAGGCACGCGAGCGTCGTCGATTTCCCGCTGCCCGCGGGGCCGGTCACGAGCACGAGCCCCTTTGTGACGCCCGCAAGCTGCATCACGCTGTCCGGAATGCCGAGTAAGACAGGGTCCGGCAGCTCGAACGACACGATGCGCAGCACCATCGCCATCGAGCTGCGCTGTTTAAACGCGTTGCAGCGAAACCTCCCCACTTTTGGCACAGAAAATGAGAAATCGTCATCCCCGCCCCCCATCGCGCGCGCAGGATCGCGCTTGCCGAGCGCGTACACCGCCCCGAGCAGCCGCCGCGTGTCCGCGGGCGCGAGCGCGCGATGCAAGCTTTCGTCCGCCTCTCCGCCCTTTGCGCAGTCCGCAATCGGCACCACCGCGCCGTCGACCTTGATGGAGACGCGCGCGCCGGGCGTCAATATGATGTCGGAGCCGCCGCACCGCTTGGCCCGCTCAAGAATGTGCAGGATTTCCTGCTCCTGCTTCTTTTCCTGCTCCTGCATGCCGCCCGTCCCCTCCCGTCAGGATGCGTCCTCTGCGCCGCTTGTCCGCGTGCCGCTCCACGCGGTCGTGTTGACAAGCGCGTACCGCGTGACGCGATACCGCGCGCCGCTTCCCTGCGCCAAAGCGGCAAGCTCCACAACGAGCTCGCGCCCGTCGCCGAGCGGCACCGAAAAGCGCAGCGCGTCCGCGTCGATTGCGTCGCGCACAACACCGTCGAGCGCCGCCGGGTCCGCGCCGGACAAAAGCGCCGCGTCGATCGAATTTAAAACCTGCTGCGCGGCCGCGTCCGCCGCGTAATAGCGCGCCGCGGCACCGGCGGCCGTCTCGGTCTGCCGCGCGTCGACGCGCGCCGACACGAGCGCGAGCACGGAAAACGCCGTTAAACACAGCACCACGAGGATCAGCAATATACTCGACGCGCCGAGGCCCGCGCGCGGCTGAAGCTCCCTCATCCGCCCGCCGCCTCCCCCGGAACATACCGCCCCGCCGTCAGCGCGAGCAGCTCCTCTTCGCCGTCATACGCGGCAAGCGCGATCTCGTAGTACGCGCCGCTGACGGACAGCGTGCGCTTCACCGTGCCGCGCACGTCGTAACCCGCGTCCGAAAAACTGACCTGCCGCACGCCCGCAGAGTCGAACGCGCCGCCGCCCGCGGGATCGGCCTTCGTGCGCTCGAGCGCGTCCTGAAGCAGGATCAGCGCGCGGCTGCCCGCCTCGCTCCCCTGCGAAATCTCCCGCGCCTTGCCGATCAGCTGCACGAGCGCCGCCGTCGACAGCGCCAGAAACAGCAGGATGACGGTCAGCTCCACGAGCACCGGGTTGAACGACGCGCGCTGTCTCATCCGTTCCCCTCCCCCGCCGAGGACTGCAAAAACAGGCTTAGCGCAGACTCCGTCCCGTCCGTGCCGGTGACGCCGACTAAAAGCAGCGAGCCCTCGCGCGATACGGCAAAGCCGGCAAGCGGCACGAGCCGGTCGCCGAGCGCGCGGTTTAGCCCGCGGTCCGCGCGCGCGAAGCATTCGCAAAGACCCTCGCCGTCGTAATAGATATACGTGTTGTAGCGCGTGCCGCCGTACGCGGCCGAGAGCACGAGCACGTCCGCGCCGTCGATCGTCTCGACGTTCACGGAATCCGCGGCGTCCAGCGCGCGCACCTTGCCCGCCACATAGGAAAGCGCCGTGCGCTGTTCGAAGTTGCGCCGAGACGTGTCCTCGACCAGGCGGTATACGCGCGCGCCGAGCAGCACGATCAAAAGCGACAGCAGCGCGAACGCGGCAAGCAGCGCGAACGTAAACGCGCCCTTGACCGGGCCGCCGAACGCGGCAGCACTCCTTCCCCGCTGCGTCACGGCGCGCCCTCCTTCCGGGTCACATGGATGTCCGGCATCAGATTCTCCGCGTACGCGTCGTAGCGCACGACGAACGCGTCCGCGTCGACGGTCACGCCGTAGTGCTCGACGA
>CAZKGE010000236.1:0-3071 GCA_964552065.1 uncultured Oscillospiraceae bacterium
CTCGTCACGCCGTTTGAAATGTTGCCGCCGATCGTGCCGATGTTGCGGACCTGCGGGCCGCCGACCTTGTCCGTCGCCTCGCCGAGGACGGGGACGTATTTCTGAATCAGCGGGTCGCGCGTGATATGTGAGAAGCTGGTCAGGGGCAGAATGCGCAGCGTTCCGTCCCCATCGAGGGACACGCCGCGCAGCGCGTCGATCCCGTAGATGCTGACGAGCTCGCAGCCGGCGAGCTTGCCCTCGCGCAGCTTGATGAGCACGTCGCTGCCGCCCGCGATCACGAGAGCTGCGGGATGTTCATTCAGCAGCCGGACCGCGTCTGAAACGGACGAGGCTTCGTACAGGGCGCCAATATCGTACATCGTTTGCTCCCTTCTAGATCAGGCCCGCCGCCTTGAACTTCACAAACAGCGCGTGCGGGTTCAGCGGCAGCTTGTCGAAGGCCACGCCGGTCGCGGCGAGCACGGCGTTGCGGATCGCGGGCGCGCAGGGGACCGTCGGCGGCTCCCCGAGCGCCTTCGTGCCGTAAGGGCTGGACGGCTCGGCGTTTTCAACGAACTCCGCGTGAAGGTCCGGGTGGTCCATCGTCGTGGAGAGCTTGTAGTCGAGGAGGTTGTTGTTCAGCGCCTCGCCGGTCTTTGGATCGAGTAAAAGCTGCTCGGAAAGCGCGTAGCCGATCGACATGCTCATGCCGCCGTGCACCTGCGCCTCGGCAAGCTGCGGATTGATCAATGTGCCGCAGTCGTGCACGTTTACGATGCGGTCGACCGTCACCTTGCACATGGGAATGTCGACGGTCACCTCGGCAAAGCAGCAGCCCAGCGACAGCGCGTTCGACGTGATCTGGTGCGTGCCCTCCGCGGTTAAATGCCGCGCCTTGTCGAGCGAATAAAACGCCTCGATCGCAACGTCGGAAAGCGGCAGCAGACGCTTTTTATCGGCCTTGTACATGATGTGGCCCTCGGCGAGGTCGAGCGACTCGGGCTCTTTCTTCAGCATGCCAGCTGCGTAATCGAGGATCTTGTTCTTGAGCTGCGTGCCGACGTCGTAAATTGACATGCCGGCGACGTACGTCTGCCGCGAGCCGTACGCGCCGAGGCCGAACGGCGTGACGTCCGTGTCCTGTGTGGAGTTGATGAACACGCTCTCGACCGGCACGCCGACGGCGTCGGCCGCCATCTGCGCGAACACCGTGTCCGCGCCCTGGCCGATCTCCGTCTCGCCGATCTGCAGCTGCAGCGAGCCGTCCTCGTTGATCACCATGCGGCAGCTCGACGCCTCGAGCGAGATCGGCCACACGGCGGTGTTGTACCAGAGTATCGACATGCCGACACCCTTGCGGACGGGGCCGGTCTGGTTTTCGTATTCC
Source organism: uncultured Oscillospiraceae bacterium (assembly GCA_964552065.1). Classification (GTDB taxonomy): domain Bacteria; phylum Bacillota; class Clostridia; order Christensenellales; family CAG-138; genus CAZKGE01. Next base: position 1,370 of record CAZKGE010000236.1, read on the forward strand.
TTGACCTTGCGCTCGTAGTCGATGTAGGCCATGCCCTTATCGATGCACTGGCCAAGGCTGTCGACGGAGTTCGTGTATTGATAAAAGCTGTCGGAAAAGCCCACCTTCATCATGTTCAGCCGGCGGAACGCGACGGGGTCCATGTTAAGGCTGCGGGCAATTTCGTCGGTGTGCGACTCGACCGCGAACATCGACTGCGGGATACCGTAGGCGCGCATCGCGCCCGCGACGGGGGAGTTCGTGTACACCGTCGTGGCGTCGGCCTTCGTTGCCTTTTCCGCGTCGTAGAGCTGCGAAAAACCGGTCGCGCCCTTGGCGGCGATGCCGTGGCCGTGCGACGCGTACGCGCCCTGGTTGGAAAACGAATCGAACCGGCGCGCGACGATGCGGCCGTCCCTGCGCACGTGCGTGGTCAAATGGAACTTGATCGCGTGGCGCGTGCGGTTTGATACAAACGTCTCCTCGCGCGACACGTCGAGCTTGACGAGCCGCCCGCCGACCTGCTGGCAGCAGAACGCGCACAGCGGCTCGTACAGCGCGTCCTGCTTGTTGCCAAAACCGCCGCCGATGTACGGCTTGATCAAGCGCACCTGCCCCCAGGGGATGCCGAGCGCCTGTCCCACGACGCGGCGCACGATATGCGGAATCTGCGTGCTCGACACGACGGTGATCTTGCCGTTCTCAATCGTGGCGTAGCAGATGTGGTTCTCGATGTGGCAGTGCTGCACGATCGGCGTCTCGTACCAGCCCTCGTATTTGAGAAGTCCCGGCTCCCGGATCGCCGCCTCATAGTCGCCGCGCTCGATTGCCGTATGCTTCAGGATGTTGTTCGGAAAGCGTTCGTGCAGCAGCGGCGCGCCGTCCTTCATAGCCTCGATGGGGTCGAGAACGAACGGCAGTTCCTCATATTCGACGCGGATGGCGCGCACAGCGCGCGCGGCCGTGATCTCGTCCTCCGCGATCACGCAGGCGACATCGTCGCCATAGTAGCGCACGTGACGGTTCAGCAGAAGCCTGTCCGCAATGTCCTGATGGTGCGGGTCGGTCGACCACGGATGGCCCGCGGTCGGGAAGGGCAAGTCGGGTACGTCGAAGCAGGTCAGCACCTTGACGACGCCGGGCATCGATAGCGCCGCGGACGCGTCGACGGATTTGACGAACCCGTGCGCGATTGTGGAGTGGCAGATTTTGACGACGAGCGCGCCGCGGTCGGCCAGGTCGTCCGTGTATTTGGCGCGGCCCGTGACCTTGTCGAGGGCGTCGACGCGCCGGATATTCCTACCAACGTTCATAGGATCCCTCCTTTTCGCATCAGTCCGCTTTGTCATAGAAGCGCATATTGTCCACGTCGAACATGCCCATGTCGGTCAGCCGAATCGACGGGATGACCGGCAGCGCGATGAACGACAGCCGGATAAACGGATCGGAACCGCCATTGAGGCCGAGGCCCTTCGCCGCGTCGAGCAGGCTCCGCTGGGCGCTCAGGATCGTTTCAAGCGGCGCGTCGGACATCAGCCCCGCGACGGGCAGCGGGAGCTTGGCAAGCACCCGTCCGGACCCGACGGCGACGTACCCGCCGCCGCAACCCTCCAGCGCGTCGATCGCCGTCTCCATATCTAAGTCGTTGTCGCCCGCAACGATGAGGTTATGCGAGTCGTGGCCGACAGTCGTCGCGATCGCGCCGTTTTTGATCGGCAGCCCC
>CAZKGE010000237.1:0-3065 GCA_964552065.1 uncultured Oscillospiraceae bacterium
CGAGCTCGGACACGACGCGCGCGATGGCTTCGCACTCGTTGTACGCGGGGATGATGACGAGAACGCGCATGTCCCGCTCCTTCGTTAAAATACCGTTTGTCCGAGATTTATTGTACCGAAATCGGTCGAACTTTGCAAGTGGCGGCGTTTATTGACGCGGCGGCGCGAATGGGCTACAATGACGGCAGGGCGCCGCGCGCCGGACCGCCGGTTTTTGATGCGCCCGTACTTTTTGCCATAAGAGATCGGGGACCTATCGCATGCGCTTGATTCCCATGCCGCTCGACGGCGTTTTTCTGGTGGAGCCCGACGTGCTCGGCGACACGCGCGGCTATTTTCTCGAGGTCTGGTCGCAGGAGAAGTTTTCGGCCGCGGGCGCCGCGTATACGTTCGTGCAGGACAACGAAAGCCGCACGGCGCGCAGGGGCACGCTGCGGGGGCTGCACTGCCAGCTCGACCCGATGTCGCAGGCCAAGCTCGTGCGCGTCATATCCGGCGCGGTGCTCGACGTCGCCGTCGACCTGAGGACCGGCTCGCCAACGTACCTTCGCTGGGTGGGCACGGAGCTTTCGGGCGAGAACAAGAAGCAGCTCTTGATCCCGCGCGGCTTTGCGCACGGCTTTTTGACGCTGACGGACGACGTTGTGTTTGCATACAAGGTCGATAACCCGTACGCGCCGTCGCTCGACCGCACGATCCGCTACGACGACCCGGCCATCGGCGTCGACTGGGGCGTCGGCGAGCCGATTTTGTCCGACAAGGACCGGTCCGCGCCGCTGCTTTCGGCGTCCGACGTCCATTTTCAGTTCCGGGGGTAAAAATATGCGCGTACTTGTCACCGGCGTCGGCGGCCAGCTCGGACACGACGTAGTTGAACGTCTGACGTTTCTCAATATCGAAAACCGCGGCGTCGACGCGATTGATTTCGACCTGACCGATGCGTCCGCGGTGTCCGCGGCGATCGCTTCCTACGCGCCGGACTGCGTCGTGCACTGCGCGGCGTATACGAACGTCGACCGGGCCGAGACGGAGCGCGAGCTTTGCTACGCCGTCAACGCGGCCGGCACGGAGCACGTCGCGCGCGCATGCGAAGCGCTCGGCGCGAAGATGATCTACATCAGCACGGACTTCGTGTTCGACGGAAACGGCGAGGAGCCGTTTTCGGTTGACAGCCCGCGCGCGCCCGTCAATTACTACGGCGAGACGAAATCGCTCGGCGAGGACCGGGTCCGCGCGCTTGTTAGCAACCACTTCATCGTGCGCACCGCGTGGGCGTTCGGCAAAAACGGCAACAACTTCGTTCGGACCATGCTGCGGCTCGGCGCGGAGCGCGGGGAGCTCGCGGTCGTCCGCGACCAGGTCGGCTCGCCGACGTATACGCTCGACCTGGCCCGCCTGCTCTGCGATATGCTGCCGACCGAACAATACGGCACCTACCACGCTACAAACGAGGGCTACTGCTCGCGGGCGGAGTTTGCGCGCGAGATCTTCGCGCAGGCGAATCTTTCCTGCCGCGTGCTGCCCGTTTTGTCGGAAGCGTTCCCGTCGCCGGCGGTGCGGCCGAAGAACTCCAGGCTCGACAAATCCGCGCTGGACCGCGCCGGCTTTTCGCGCCTGCCGGACTGGCGCGACGCGCTGAGGCGGTACCTTTCGGAGCTATAACGCCGGCGCCAGGTCGCGCGCCGCCGCATAGATTTTTCACGGCCATAGACCCCCGCTTTTTTGCGGCCGCCGCCCGGACACTTCCCGGGCTCGCCGCGTTTTTTCGCGGCCGCGGCATTTGTCGGGGCGCGGGCTCCATTCTATATTTTAAGGGAACCGATGAAAACGCTCTTTACATATGTCAAACCTTATCTTTTGCGCATGTCGGCGGGGCTTGCCATCAAGCTTACCGGCACGCTGATGGACCTCGTGCTGCCGTATCTGCTCGCGTACACGATCGACACGGTCGTGCCGGAAAGGGACGTAGGCAGCGTTTACGCCTACGGCCTAGCGATGGTCGTGTGCGCGTTCGTGGCGCTGCTGTTCAACGTCGTGGCCAACCGCATGGCGTCGCGCGTGTCGAGCCGCATCGTCGAGCGATTGCGGCACGACCTGTTCGGCCGCGTCATGCGGCTGCCGCTTTTTTGCGCGGACCGCTTCGGCGCGCCGTCGCTGATCTCGCGGCTCTCGAACGACACGTACAACGTCCACGAGCTGCTCGACCGCACGCAGCGCCTCGGCGTGCGCGCGCCGATGCTCGTGCTCGGCGGCATGGTCATGACGTTTCTGCTCGAGCCGACGCTCGCGCTCGTGCTGCTCGTGCTCGCGCCGCTCCTGCTTTTGCTCGTCGCGATCGTGTCCAAGAAGGGCATCCCGCTCTACACGCGGGCCCAAAAAAGCGTCGAGGGGCTCGTGCGCACCGTGCGCGAGAACGCCGCGGGCGTGCGCGTGATCAAGGCGCTCTCCAAGGCCGATTACGAGCGCGAGCGCTTCCGCCGCGCAAACGACGACGTGTCCGCAGCCGAAAAGCGCGCGGGCGCCGTGATGGCCGCAACGAACCCCGGTATGAGCTTTCTGCTCAACGCGGGGCTGATGCTCGTCATTTTAATCGGCGCGCGCCGCGTCGATTTGGGCCTCATGCAGACGGGCAAGATCATCGCGTTTCTGTCCTACTTTACGATCATCCTCAACGCGATGCTGTCGGTCACGAAAATCTTCGTGCTCTGGTCGCGCGGGATCGCCTCGGCGGGCCGCATCGAGGAGGTGTTTTTGGCGGACGAAGCGCGAAAGATCGCCGCGCCCGACCACGCGGACACGGAGGCGTACCTCTCGTTCGAGCGCGTGACGTTCTCCTACAACGGTCGGCGCAACAACCTTGAAAACATCAGCTTTACGCTGGGCAAGGGCGAAACGCTCGGCATACTCGGCCCCACGGGCGCGGGCAAGACCACGCTCGTGGCGCTTTTAATGCGCCTCTACGACGCGACGGGCGGCACGATCCGCATCGCGGGGGACGCTGTCGGCTCGATTCCGGAGGAACGGCTGCGCGGCCTGTTCGGGGCGGTTTTTCAAAACGACGTGCT
>CAZKGE010000238.1:0-3042 GCA_964552065.1 uncultured Oscillospiraceae bacterium
CCCAGCAGAAAGGGATTCTCAAGGGACGTGTCCCTTGAGCGGGGGCGTGGGGGGCGGAGCCCCCGCATCCGCTCCCTTCCGTATTCTTTCCAAAAACATAACGAACCGGGGGCGCTTTTGCGCCCCCGGTTCGTTATTTGCTCTCCTATTCCTCCGCGAGCCGGCCCCAGTCCTCGGCCAAATGCGCGCCGGTGAACAGCCGCGGCAGCATGGTCCCGCTCTCGGCCTCGGCGAGTCCGGCCAATAGCCGTCCGGCCTGTGCGCGCAGGTACGCGCCGGCGTAGGCGTCGTTTTTGCCGGCGGCGGCGGCGTAGACGTCGGGATGCGCGAGCATCTCGGTCAGGAGCGCGTCGCCGGTTTCGGCGCAGAAGACCTCGGTATTTGTCAGGCCGGCGGCTACGATGCGTTCGCCGGCGGCGAGCGCGAGCGCGGCGGTCTCGGCGTATATGCCGTCGATTGTGCCCGGCAGCGCGTCTAGGAGCTTGGAGTCGAGCCACTCCGCGGCGTCCTGCTTGGCGGAACCGGCGTTATACACGCCTTTTTTCAAAATCCTGCCCTCGTCCGCGGCGGCGGCAAACGCCTGGTACGCGTCCGACTCGCCGGAGGCAAACAGTCCGATCAGCCGCACGGGCGTATCGTGCGGCGGGTAAGTGAGCGCGGTCTCGAGCGCGGCGGCGGCGGCGCCGGAATCGTCGTAGCGCAGCGAAATCAGCGCGTCCGGCACGGCCTGGCCGGCGGCGGCGTAAACGCACACGGGCACGCCGCGCGCTTTGGCGGCAAGGAGCGGGGCAAGGTCCTCGTCGGCGCTGCCGTCGAGATAGACGATCAGCGCGTACCTGCCCTCGGCGCGGTACGCCGCGGCGTCGGCGATGCCGGAAAACGACGTCGCGATGCGCGCGCTGTCGGCGGAGACGGCGGCGGCGACACCCTCGAAAAACAGCTCGTGCGCGCGGTCGGCGACCACCGCCACGACGGGCGCCGGCGTGGGCGTGGGCGTCGGCGTTGGCGACGGGGACGGCGTAAACGGCGTAAACAGCGCAGGCGGCATCTCGGCGCAGCTAAAAGCGCCCAATATCCCAGCTAAAACGCAGATTAAAACGAATCGCCTCATACCAATATAGTATACCGCACCGCCCGCCGATTGAACAATTCCGCGCGAAAAAGAGGCTTTTTCCGACACAAAATTTCACGCCGGTTTTCCGGCGCAGGACAAGACCTTTGCCGCGCGCTATTCCCGCAGTGCTTCGGTGTGTGCTATACTCAAAGAAACCGATGGAAAAAGCAGGGGGAGCGATGGAACAGGTACGCGTGGACACGATGGCGGAGACGGACCGCAAGTGCGGCGGCTGCGGCGGCACGATGACGTTCGACCCGGCGGGCGGCGATCTTCTGTGCGCCTATTGCAAGAACCGCCGCGCCATCCCGCAGGCGGACGAAACAGGCGCCGTGCGCGCCGCGGAGCAGTCGTTTGCGGCGGCGGAGGCGACGGGCAACTGCGACTGGGGAAAATCGCAGAAGGCCGTGCGCTGCAAGAGCTGCGGCGCGGAGACCGTCTACGACGGCCTCGCGGTGTCCGACGTGTGCGCGTACTGCGGCTCGGCGCAGGTAATGGCAGCGTCCGCGCCGAGCGCATTAAAGCCGGGCGGCGTATGTCCGTTTACGGTGACGCGCGAGGCGGCGGCTAAAGCGTTTTCCGCATGGCTTAACAAGCGCTGGTTCTGCCCGCGCGCGGCGAAGCGGTCGGCCATGCCCGAGACGCTCAAAGGATTGTACCTGCCCTGCTGGACGTTCGACGCGGACACGCAGTCGCGCTATACGGCGCAGTTCGGCATCGACCGTTCGGAGCGCAGCAGGGACGGCAAGGAGCGCACGGTCACGGACTGGTACCCGACGTCCGGCACGTTCTCGGAGTCGTTCGACGACCGCAGCGCCTGGGGCACCAGGCGCATCGATCCCGCGCTGCTTGCCGGCATATTGCCGTTCCGTTCCGGCGAAAGCCGCGCGTACCGGCCGGAGTATCTCGCGGGCTTTGCCGCGGAGCGCTACTCGGTGGGGCTTTCGGACGCGTGGGCGGCGGCCAGGCGCGAGATCGCGGACAAGATCGCCGCCGACATCCGCGCAAAGATCCTGTTCGAGCGCGGCGCGCACCGCGTGCAGAACCTCGCCGTGAATACGGATTACGGCGACGTCGCGTATAAATACCTGCTGTTTCCGGCGTGGGTGTCGACGTTTTTGTACAAGGGCAAGCGGTACCAGTTTCTGGTCAACGGCGAGACGGGCCGGGTTGCGGGCCGCACGCCGGTTTCTGTCTGGCGCGTGCTGATCGCGGCGCTCCTCGCCGCCGCGCTGATTGCCTTGATTGTGCTCTGGGCCACGGCCAGGTGAGCGGCGTCGCCTACGAGCTGCAGCGGCAGAAGCGCCGGACGCTGACCGTCACCGTGACCGACGACGGCCGCGTGATCGCGCGCGCGCCGCTGCTTTTGCCCAAGAGCGCGGTCGACCGGTTCGTCGCCGAGAAGGCGGACTGGATACGCGTCCGCGTCGCCGCGGCCAGGGGCCGGCCCGCGTACGCGTTTGCCGACGGGGAGACGCTGCCGTTTGCGGGCGGGACGCTGCGGCTTATCGTATCGGCCGAGGCAAAGCGCGCTTCCTATTCGAGCGGCGTATTGACGCTGCCGGACGGCGAAAAGGACGCGCGGCGCGCGGCCGTCGTGCGCTTCTATAAACGCGCGGCACGGCAGGTTTTCTTAACGCGCACACAATCGCTTGCCGCCGCGATGGGCGCTGTCCCCGGCCCGCTGCGCGTGTCCGACGCGCGCACGCGCTGGGGCTCCTGCGGCAAGGACGACAGCGTCAACCTCTGCTGGCGGCTGCTGCTTGCCCCGCCGCCGATACTCGATTACGTGATCGTGCACGAGCTGGCGCACACCGTGCACAGGGACCACTCCAAAGCGTTCTGGGCGGTGGTTTCGCGCTTCGTGCCGGACTGGAAACAAAAACGGCAGTGGCTTGCCGACCACCGCATGGAGCTGACGCTGTAAA
>CAZKGE010000239.1:0-3029 GCA_964552065.1 uncultured Oscillospiraceae bacterium
TGTTGTTGAAGGAGGAACGGATGTGCGCTGCGCCACGCTCGATGTTCTTCTTCTCACGGCGTTTGCGGCCGGCGGTTTTTTTCGTAATCCTGGATTTGGAATCCGTTGCCATGTTTTCGTCTCCTCCCTACTTCTTCTTTCCGCCCTGCGAACGCTTCGGGCCCTTGCGGGTACGGGCGTTCTGCTTCGTGCTCTGCCCGCGCACGGGGAGCCCCTTGCGGTGGCGGACGCCGCGGTAACAGCCGTTCTCAATCAGCCGTTTAATGCTCATCGACACCTCGCGGCGAAGATCGCCCTCCACCTTGACGTTGTGATCGATGTATTCCCTGAGCTTGTTGACGTCGGCCTCGGGCAGGTCGCGGACGCGAACGTCCGGGCTAACGCCGGTCGACTCGAGGATCTGCTGCGCCGTGCTGCGGCCGATCCCGTAGATATAGGTCAGCCCGATCTCGACGCGCTTGTCTCTGGGCAGGTCTACACCAGCAATACGTGCCATACGTTTCGATTACCTCCGTAAAAAATTTGCGCTTGCCTTCTATGTATATCATTCCGCCGGAAAGCGCGAAGGGGAAACCCCGCGCGCCAGCCGCACCGGCGGTTTTGTTTTCGTTAGCCCTGTCTCTGCTTGTGCTTCGGGTTCTCGCAGATAATCATGACGCGCCCCTTGCGGCGGATGATCTTGCACTTCTCGCAAATCGGCTTCACGCTGGGTCTGACTTTCATGACGAAACTCTCCTTTCGAATGTTGGGCATCGGCGCAAAGCGCGCTTTTCCGCTCTGCGCCGGCTATTTCTCGTTCCGCCCCGGCTTTTTTTACAAATCGCCGGAACGGCTAAAACCCGTCAGCTCTTGCCGCGCCAGGTGATCCGGCCGCGGCCGAGGTCGTACGGGGACAGCTCCACCGTCACTTTATCGCCCGGCAGGATGCGGATGAAGTTCATCCTCAGCTTGCCGGAGATTGTCGCAAGGATCTTGTGGCCGTTTGCGAGCGTGACTTCAAACATCGCGTTCGGATAAGCATCCGAAATGATGCCCTCCACCTCAATGACATCCTGCTTTGACAATGTATCCCTCCTACTCCTGTCGGTTCCGGTACCCGAGTGCTGCAAGCGCCTTCCGAAAATCGCTGTCGAGCGGCTTGCCTCCCAAGCTCAGCGCCTGCGCGATTGAGTCCGCGCGGTGCGGCGTTACGAATACGTGCGTCAGCTTCTTCTTCTTGGGCGCGGCGGCTTTGCGGTATTCCCCGTCGACCAGCAGCGCGTACGCGCCGTCGACGACGTCGACGACGACAAACGCCTTGCCCCTGTCGCGCCCAGCCCTGCTGACGGCGACGCGCCCGGTGAGTTCGTTCATGCCGGGACCTCCGCGTCCAGCGTGGTCAAAAGCGGCTCGCCGGCCGTGATGACGACGGTGTTCTCGTAGTGCGCGGACGGCAGCCCATCCGCCGCCTCAATCGTCCAGCCGTCAGAGAGCTGCACGATGTCCGGCCTGCCAAGGTTTATCATCGGCTCGATCGCGATCGCCATGCCCTCGACGAGCCTCAGGCCGTGGCCGAAGCGGCGTGTGTCCCAGTAGTTCGGCACGTCGGGCGGCTCGTGCATATGCCTGCCTATGCCGTGGCCGATCATCTCGCGCACCACGCCGTAGCCGTGCGCCTCCGCGTGCGACTGCACGGCGCGGGCCACGTCGCTGATGCGGTAGCCGACGCGGCAGACCTTGAGCGCCTCGAAGAAGCACTCGCGCGTGACGCGCACAAGCTCCGCGACCCTGGGGTCGACGCCGCCGACGAGGAATGTCCGCGCGGCGTCGCCGTGGAAGCCGTCCAAAAACGCCCCGACGTCGCAGCTTACGATGTCGCCGCTCTTTAAGCGGTACTTCCCCGGGATGCCGTGCACAACCTGGCTGTTTACCGACGTGCAGATGCTCCTGGGGTAGCCGTGATAGCCGAGGAACGACGCGCTCGCGCCGCGGCGCTTGATATGCGCCGCCGCCAGTTCGTCGAGCTCCTCCGTGGCCGTCCCCGCCTGCGCCGCCTGTTCCAGGAGGTTGAGCACCTCCTCGACCACGCGGCCCGCCGCCTCCATTTTCTCAATGTCGGCCGCGGACTTGAGCGTGACGTTCGTCTCCTCGCGGCCCGTCATGCCCCGCCCAGCTCCGAGCAGATCGCCTCCGTCACCTCGTCGATCGGCTGATCGCCGTCCACCGTGAACAGGAGGCCCTTCTTCGCGTAATACTCGATCAGCACGCTGGTCTGCTTCTCGTAAACCGTCAGGCGGTTTTGCACGGTCTCGGCCTTATCGTCGTCGCGCTGGTACAGCTTGCCGCCGCACTTTGCGCACGTTTCGCCCGAAACCGTCGAAACCTGGTACGCCGCGCCGCAGCCCTGGCACATGCGCCGTCCGCTGATGCGCTCGATCAGCCGGGGAAACGGCACGTCGATGTTCACGACGCGGTCGATGCCCGTAATCGCGGCGAGCGCGTCGGCCTGCGCGAGCGTGCGTGGAAATCCGTCGAACAGGAAGCCCCTTTCACAGTCAGGCTTGCCGATCCGGAGCTTTACCATACCCATGACGACGTCGTCGGGCACGAGTTCGCCGCGGTCGACGTAGCCTTTTGCCTCCTTGCCGAGGGGCGTTCCCTCGCGCATCTCCAAGCGCAGCATGTCGCCCGTCGAGATGTGCGCGATCCCGCACCGCTCGGCGACGCGCTGCGCCTGCGTACCCTTGCCCGCGCCGGGCGGGCCCAGGAAAATCAGCTTCATGGCCGCCGTCCTCAGTTCAAAAAGCCCTTGTAGTGCCGCATCAGCATGTGCGACTCGAGCTGCGATGTCGTCTCAAGCGCCACGCTGACCATAATCAGCACGCTCGTCGCGCCGAACGCCGACGTTTGGCCCAGCGAACGCATGCCGAGCGTCGGGAGCACCGCGATCACCGTCAGAAACAGCGATCCGAACAGCGTCAGCCGGCCGCTGATGCGGCCTAGGTAGTCGCTCGTCGGCTTGCCGGGACGGATGCCCGTGATGAAGCCGC
>CAZKGE010000240.1:0-2980 GCA_964552065.1 uncultured Oscillospiraceae bacterium
TGAGCGCCGCCTGTGGCGGATGAAGCGAAGCATTAGGCCCAGTGAGCAAGGGAGCGCAGACCCAAAGGGACCTGCGCGACCATTGCGAACTATGGGGCAGGGGTGAAACCCCTGCAGAAAACGGATTGCTAGAGAACCGGCGGCCCGGGCAATATGCCCGGGCCGCCGTGTCCTGAGTTTCTCTTACAAGCAAAAGCGCGTCAGGAAACCCTATACTTCTCAACCACGCCCAGGTTTTGCATGAGCGCTTCCATCTCGGCGAGCTTGGAGCCGCCGAGCTCCTGATACGGCTTGCGCAGCTGTCCCGCGGGCAGGCCGAGGATGCGCAGCGCCGCCTTGATGCAGACGGGATTGCTGAACAGGTAGAGCATTTTGAGCAGATCGTAGTACCGGAAGTACGTGTCGCGGCACGCGTTGACCTGCTCGATGCTGTCCCACGGCCTCGACATCAGCGCCATCTCCTCGGGGATGACGTTGCCGCCGATGTTGGCCGCGCCCTGTCCGCCGATGGCCATGGTGGGCAAGAGGATCGAATACTTCGGGAAGTCGCAGCACATGATGCTGATCCCGTCGCCAACGAGCTTTTTGACCTCGCACAGATGGCCGACGCTCGGCATGGCCTCCTTGTCGACGACGAAGTTCGGGCACTCCTGATGCAGTAGGCCGATAGTTTCCGGTTCGAGCATCACGCCCGTGCGGCTGGGATTGTTGTAGACGCCGACGGGCAGCCGGACCGACTGCATCGCCGTGAGGAAAAACTCGCGGCAAGCGGACTGCGACGGCAGCAGGTAGTACGGCGCGGTGAACACGAGGCCGTCCGCGCCCGCGCTCTCGCAGTATTTGGCAAACTCGACCGTTCCCTCGGTCGTGGAGAGCGTGGAGCCAAAGAACACCGGAATTTTGCCCTTGCAGATCTTCACCATCTCGGGCACGATCGCGCGGCGCTCCTCGAGCGAGAGCATGGACACCTCGCCGGCGGAGCCCATGCAGAAGAGCATGCTGGTCTTATGCGCGACGTGGAAATTCACGATCTCGGCGAACGCGCCGAAATCGACGCGGTTGTTTTTGTCGAACGGCGTCGGGATCGCCACCCAAGAACCGCTGGGTTTGAACATCACAATTTCCTCCTTTTACGTACGATTCCTTGTTTTTAGCATACCATCCGCGCCGCGTTTGTCAAGGCGCGGCTGCCGCGCGAAGGGTAAAAGCGGCCGCCCACGACGCATGGACGCGCGGGCGGCAGAAAGGTTCGCCGTTTTTCATCGCTTTGTTCACGCGTCCGGGCGCAGCGTGTCCCAGGAGGCGGAAAGGAGCTTTTCGGCGGTCGACTCGTCGACAAGATAGATCATCTGCGAGCCGGCAAGGCGCGCGTAGCGGTAATCCTCGCCGAACACGCCGCCGAGCGCGAGCGTAAACAACGCAGAAGCATCGCCCGGTTGCGTTCGCGCATCCCCGCTTCCGTTCTCCGACCCCTCTGCCGCAATAGCCGGATATGCGACCGTGACCGTGGCGGCAGGCGCATCGAGGCCGTACTCGGCCAGGTCGACGTCCGCGGCGTTGTAGCTTGCGCACTTGCGGAAAACAAGCTGCGTCAGTTCGGACAGCAGTTCGGTCACCTTGTCCGTGTCGAGCGTCGCGGGCGCGGCGCCCGGCTGCTCGAGGCGCCATACGGACGCGGCGTCCGATGTGCCGCCGCCGTCCGAGCCGGAGCTCTCCGCGCTTTCGCCGCCCGCGGCCGCAGAGAGGCTGAGCGTGACCGTGCCGCCGGGCTGTTCGATCGCGAGCCGCGTGGCGCCGTCCATGTTCGGCACGGCCTCCTTCTGCACAAGGTCGAGCAGTCCCTTGTCGAACGCGTCGTGCAGCGCCGAGCCGACGAGGTAGACCGTATTGCCGCCGTCCGCGGTCAGATAGTATTCCTTGGTCACCTCGTTGAGGTTGCCGAGCGCGAAGCTCCTTTTGCCGCCGCCCGCGTCCGTGAGCGCGATGCTGCACGCGGGCCGGTCGAGGCCGTACTCAGCAAGGTCCCGCGCTTCAAACGAGCGCGAAGCGGTCAGGCTCGTCGAAACGGACACCAGCTGCTTTACCAGCGTCTGGTCGAGCGGGCAGGACGGGTCCGCCTCATAGAGCCAGCTGTCGCCGGACTTTTTGAGGGCGACCGTCTCGCCGCCGCGCGTATAGTCGATGCGGGCGAGCGCGCCGGCGTCTAGCGACGGAATCTCGATCGCCGCCGCGTCCACCTCGCTCTCGGACGTTTCGGCCGGCACGAACTTTTCCACGAGAAAATACCCGGCGACGCAGAGCGCGAGCGCGCCTAAAAGGAGAAGAAGCCGAAGCCCGCGTTTCATCTGCGTTTCCTCCAGACCACGACGGCGACGCCGGCCGCGACGAACAGAAGCGGCAGCAGCGCGACCAAGGTGAGGCTGAGCGTCACCGCGGCGGACGTGGGCACGGTCAGCAGCGCCTGGCTCATGTCCTTGGCGCGGATCGAGATCGCGTCCTCCCGCTCGCACATCCAGCCGAACGAGTTGAGCAGAAAGTCCCGGTTCGCGCCGGCGACGAGGTCGTTCACGTCGTCGAGCATCATCTGGGACGTGGTCGCCCAGACGATCCGCGTTTCTGAGCCGTCGACCGTCTCGGAGATCGCGACCGCGAGCGCGAACGGGCCGTCGATGTCGCCCTCCTCGCGGTCGTAGGACAGCATGTTCGCGCCCGCAAGCTTCGAATACGCCTTGTCGGACGTGGTCAAAAGCTCGGTCACGGTCAGCGTGTCGCGCAGATCGTCGGACACAACGAGGCCTTGCGCCATGGGCATGAGCACGTAGTAGTTGCCGATGCGCAAGGGCGTCGTGATCGCGTGGCTGTTGATGTCCGGCAGCAGGTAGTGATAGTAGCTGCGGATGGAGTGGTTCGCGTCGCCCTCGACGACGATGCCGTCGGCCTTTGCCACGCCGTAGTTTTCCATCAGCGCGGCAAGGTTCGG
>CAZKGE010000241.1:0-2980 GCA_964552065.1 uncultured Oscillospiraceae bacterium
TGGGCCTAATGCCTCGCTTCATCCGCCACAGGCGGCGCTCGGCTTCGGCCCCCTTTGGAATCCTTGCGCTTGCCGGCGCTCAAGAATCGAGCGCCGGCTATTGCGGGTTCCAAGGGTCTCAGACCCTTGGCAGGGTGCAGGGGCAGAGCCCCTGCAAAAAAGATACGTATCCCGCGTCTACAGATCGATTACCCTAGCCAAAAATGCGATTTTAGCCCCTTAGCCGCAACGCTCCGCGCCGCGCCGCGCAACAAAAACCAAACCAGCCGGATCAAACTCCTACGGTCAGCGGTCCTCACCGTACGCTTCCCCATCCCAGGCGTTTCCGGCATCCCCGGCGTTCTCGTCCTCCAGCCTGCGCCGCAGAATCAGCTCAGCCAGCTCCTCGCGCGAGGCGGGCTGCTGACGCGTGCCCATGCAGGCCGAGCAGGCGGCAAAGCAGCTCGGGCAGACGCAGCGGCTGAGCAGTCCGCGCTCCTCCTGCACCATGTATTCGCCGCAGACGGCGCAGCTGCACCGCATTCCGTTCCCCTCCCTTCGAATTGTTTGCGCATGCAAACGGCGATCCGTGATATAATGTATCGCATGATGAAATCGTTTGTGCGGCTCCTTGCGCTGCTGCTGCTCGCCCCCGCGGCCGTCCGGCCCGCCGGCGCCGAGCCCGTTGACCCGGCACGCGGCGGCGACGATCTTACCCGCTGCCTGCTGCGCGCGTCCGAGCTGCAGTATATAACGGAGCCCGTTTTACAGCTGTCTTATACGGAGGCGCTCGAACGGTACGAGGCCGCGGTTGCGGGCGGTCCGCAGGCGGACGAACTCTTTTTTGCCGACGCGCCGTTCTGCGCGCTTCCCGACACAGCCTCGGCGCTCACCGCAGGCGTGACGGCCATACGGGCCGAGGGCGCGGATTGGGCCGACATCAAGGAGCGCCTGACCGTCAACGCGGCCTACGACCTCGCGGACACCGTGCACGGCGCCATGGTGCGCGTGCGCTGCGTCTCGCTCGTCGATTGCGCCGCCTTCGAGCCGCTGACGGACTGGGACGCGGCGACGCTCGCGAAAATGTTCGACAACCGCTTCGATTTCCGCCAGATCGACTGCGCGCTGACCATAGGCCAAACGCGCGTCGCCGCCGCGCTGCAGCTCGACCTTTCGTCGATCGACGCGTCCACGGGCGCGCCGCGGCGCTGCTATCTCTACTTTGCCAACTGCCCGCCAAAGGTCGGCGAGCTACCGGGAATCAACTGAGCCGGCGGACGCTTTCTCCGCCGGCCCAATCAATCCTATCCTTGCAAAATCTCCGCTCCGAAAAGCCCTTCCGGCGATCAGTTCGCGCTGCGCTGCGAGATGCCCTTGATCGCCGTCAGCGCCCAGTCGTGATCGCTCAGTGTCACGACGGAGCCGCAGTAGTCGCATTTCCCCGATTCGTTGACGGACAGCGGCGCGCCGCAATGCGGGCAGCTGACGCTGCTCAGTTCGCTTTCGGCGAGCGTGACGCGGTCCTTGTTGCGCGTCAGCTTCCAGTCGTAGGTCATAAACAACTCCCGCGTCTGCGAGCCCTGCACGATCTCGCCCGTGCCGTCCTTGGTCGTGTAATCGCAGATGCGCGTTTTGATGCGCACGACCAGCACGTCGAGGTCGGCCTCCTGCATGTACTTCGAGATGAACGTGTCGAGCACCGCGATGCGGTCGACGTGGTTCGTGAGGCCCTTTTGCTTGAGTTCGTCGAGCTGCCGCGCCATCTGGTTGTACAGCGCGTCGGTCATAATCGCGCGCATCGGCTCCCAGTCCTTCTTCTCCCACGCGCTCTGCATCTGCACATATTGGTTTGCAACGCGCTGCAGAATCGCCTGCTCGTCGAAGTTCGGGTCCTTCTGCTTGAGCGTCGAGAGCGGCAGCCCCTCGCCCGGGAACGAAGCGGTGTACATCTGCTGCGCGGTCGTGCTCTGGCCGCTCTTGCGCATGCGCATGGCGATGATTACGGCGATCACAATGACCATGATGACGGTACTGCCGCTGATGCCGCCAGACGAAGAGCCGCTGCCGCCGGTGCCATTGTCATAATAATAGCCGCCATTCGACCAGGAGCCGGACGACGAGCTCCAATCGGAGCCCCCGCTCGAGCTGCCCCAATCCGAGCCGCCGCCCCAGTCCGAACTGGAACCGCCCCAGTCGCTGCCGCCAGAGAAACTGCCGGCGTCCGCAAGCGCGCTCCGGCTCGCCAGCGTCAGCGCACAGATGATCAGCATCGCCAGCGCAATCCGCACCGTTCGCCGCATGACGATCCCTCCTCGCTCACATTTTCTATTATCATATTACAAAACATGCGCCGAGGCAACAGAGGAGAAATAAGAAAACGCTACCGGTTTTCCAGCAGCGTTTCATACTCGTCCGGACCGGCGACGCGGACCACCAGCTCCACGTCGCCGTCCATTTTCGAGAGATTTGGCGTATCGGCCTCGTACCGCACGCAGGTGCCGCAGCTTGCGCTGAGCCGGCGCGGCACGGGCATCAGCGCGGCGGCGATACTGGCCTCCTTCAAGGCACGGTATGTGCACAGCGCCGCAAAATGCGTGTGGAACGCGGCGATATACTCGGTCATGCGCGCGTAAGCGTCAGCGTCGTCTCGCGGCCGTTCTCGCTCGCCGCAACAGCATAGCCGTGCGCCTTGGCAAAACGCGCAATGTTCTCCACCGCGGCGAACTGGTCCACCGCGATTGTCAACCCATCAGGCGATTCCTTGATGCCGCGCTGCACGAGCACGACCGGCTCCGGGCAGGCAAGCCCCCTTGCGTCGATGTGTTTCATACTAGTTCGCTTCCCCCTTGTTAATCAGGCTAATCGCAAGCAGCACGGCAAAGCCCAGCCCCACGGCGATCATACCGTTGAGCGTCGGGCCCTTCGCGGACGCGGCCAGCGAGAAATTGTGGCTCAGCGCCGCGCCGGCCAAAAAGCCCATCACGGTCACCGCCGAGTCGGA
>CAZKGE010000242.1:0-2977 GCA_964552065.1 uncultured Oscillospiraceae bacterium
CTGGATAAACTGCGTGAGGACGTGGATGCGCTGCCGGCCGATGTACAGGCGCTGACGGAAGAGATGCTGCCGCAGTGCGAAAAGCTGGATCCGTCCAAATACGATATGAACTGACACGGGAAAGGGAGATGGAGATATCAATTCGGGGGTGTTGGATGCGAAGACCGTGGAGGCCGTGAGTTTTGATGGCTGTCAGCCCGGTATGGCCGCTGCCAGCCGCTCCAGCGCCTGATTCAGCAGCGCGCGCGGGCAGGCGATGTTGACGCGCATATGCCCTTCGGCGTTGTGCACGAAGCTGTCTGCAAACTGCGCGAACACGCCGGCCTCGGAGATGCGCCGCTTAAGCTCCGCGTCGGACAGGCCGAAGGCGGTCAGGTCGACCCACGCCAGGTACGTCCCCTCGGGGATGCGGAATTTGGCCTGCGGGAGGTTCTTTTCGAGATATTCCTTCATAAACGCGAAGTTTAGGTCGAGGTAGCGCTTGAGCTGCTCGAGCCAGTTTTCGCACTTGTCGTAGGCGGCCTTTGCCGCGTCGATGGACAGCGGATTCGGCAGCCCGGTGAGCTCGTGATGTTTCCAGGCCGCGCGCAGGTTCGCGTCGGGGACGACGAGGTTGGCGAGCTGGTTGCCCGCGATGTTGAACGTCTTGCTCGGCGAGGTGCAGGTGATGAGCCTATTTTCGCTCGGGAACAGTTTGGCGAGCGGGATGTGGCGCAGACCGGTGCGCAGCAGGTCCGCGTGGATCTCGTCCGACACGACGAATACGTTGTTAGAAAAGCAGATCTCGCCGATGCGGATGAGCTCCTCCTCGGTAAATACGCGGCCCGTCGGGTTCTGCGGGTGGCAGAGGAACAGCAGCGTGTTCTTCGGGCTCCTGGCTTTCTCGGCAAGGCCCGCAAAGTCGATCGTGTAATAGCCGTCCCGCTCGATCATCGCGTTGTAGACCGGGCGGCGGCCGTATCTCTTGACGGCGATGTCGTACGGGTGATAGGCGGGGGTCATGAAGATCACGCCCTCGCGCGAGGCGGTCAGAAGCTCGACGCACACGTTGATCGCGGGCACGATGCCGTTCGAGAACAGGATCGTCTCCGGCGCGACCTCCCAATCGTAGCGATGTTTGAACCAGCCGGTGACCGCGCGGAAATACGACGGGTCGTAAAAGTCGCTGTACCCGAGGATGCGCTTGTCGAGCCGCGCGCGCATCGCGGCGAGAATCGGTTCCGGCACAGCAAAATCCATATCCGCGATCCACATCGGGATGTGCTTCCTGGGGAGATAGTGGTTTATTAGGCAGCCCGCGCTGTACTTGATGCTGTTGGAGTTTCGGCGGTCGATCAGTTCGTCGAAGTCGTAGTTCATGTCTCGTTGCCATCCTTATTGTCGCTACACGCGATACTGTACCACAAACGTGGCAAAAATGTAAAAATGTTTTTGATATTATATAACTGCGGTTGCAAATTTATATCGCTATGCTATACTGAGAATACTTGGAAAGGGAAGTGAAGGCATGAACAAGAGCGTGTATTCGCTGGTGCTGATGGACGACGTCGTGGCCGAGATCGACCGCGTGGCGTACGAGCAGAACACCAGCCGGTCCAGCATGATCAACCAGATCCTGGCGGACTACGTCTCGTTTGTGACGCCCGAGAAGCGCATGCGCGAGGTGTTCGGCCGCGTGGAGCGGATTTTGACGGGCGGCGAGACGTTCCAGGTGCTGCTGCAGCCGTCGGAGTCCATGTTTTCGCTGCGCAGCGCACTGTCGTATAAGTACAACCCGAACATCCGCTACAGCGTGGAGCTGTACCGCGACGCTTCGCCGGTGCTCGGCGAGCTGCGCGTGTCGCTGCGCAGCCAGAACAGCACGCTGATGCTGTACATGCTGCAGTTTTTCAAGCTGTGGACGCGCGTCGAGCAGGCCCGCATCGGACGCACGGAGTGCGCGATGGAGGACGGGCGGTATGTGAGGAAGCTCGTCCTGCGGCCGGGGCAAAAGCCGGATAACGAATCGGTCGGCCAGGCGATCGCGGACTACATCGACCTGTTCGACACCTGTTTGAAACAGTATTTTTCGGAGCTGGAGAACCCCGCGGCCGCGGTCGCGCATGTGGACGCGCGGTACGGGGCGTACTTGAGCGCCCACGAAATCATCCTGTGAGGGGGAGGGAACAAAGCATATGAACGCACAGAAATTGACGCAAAAGAGCATAGAGGCCGTGCAGGCGGCGCAGCAGCTTGCCGTCGAGCGGCAGAACACGCAGGTCGGCTGCGAGCACCTGCTGCTCGCGCTCCTGAGCCAGCCGGACGGCCTGATCGGCAGCATGATGACCGGCATGGGCGTCGGCCTGTCCGGGCTGATTCGGGAGACGGACGCCGCGGTGAACGGCCTTGCCCGCATCAGCGGCGGCACTGTGAACGCCGAGGCCGTGTATGTCACGCGCGAGCTGGATGCGGCGCTGAACGAGGCGGAAAAGCGCGCCGAGAAGATGGGCGACGCATACGTTTCGGTCGAGCACCTGTTTTTGGGCCTGCTCGCCAAGCCGTCGTCCGAGCTGCGCAAGCTGTTTTCCGCGCACAGCATCACGGAGAAAGCGTTTACCGAGCAGCTGACCCGTGTGCGCGGCAATCGCAGGGTGAACTCCGACAGCCCCGAGGGCACCTACGACGTGCTGAAAAAGTACGGTCAGGACCTCGTCGAGCTGGCGCGCAACCAGAAGCTCGACCCCGTGATCGGCCGCGACGACGAGATCCGCGCGGTGATCCGCATCCTGTCGCGCAAGACGAAGAACAACCCGTGCTTAATCGGCGAGCCCGGCGTCGGCAAGACGGCCATCGCCGAGGGCCTTGCGCTGCGCATCGTGCGCGGCGACGTGCCGGATAACCTCAAGGACCGCAAGCTGTTCGCGCTCGACATGGGCGCGCTGGTGGCCGGCGCGAAGTTCCGCGGCGAGTTCGAAGAGCGGCTCAAGGCCGTGCTCAA
>CAZKGE010000243.1:0-2966 GCA_964552065.1 uncultured Oscillospiraceae bacterium
GCTTTTTTTATGAAAGAAAAACTGCGCGACCTTGTCGCGGACGACCGGCCCAAAAGCGAGCGGCTGCTGCTTGCGCTGCACGCCGCGGTGTTTTTTGCGTTTACGACGCTGATTTTCGCGCCGTACGACCTGTACATGTCGAACGCGACCGAGCTGTGGTTCCCGTTTGCGCGCATCTGGTGGTGCTTCGCCATCCTGTTCCTTGCGGCGCTCCTTGTGCTCTTTGCGCTCTCCCTGCCGCTTCGCGGCAAATTGTTCAACCTCTACGTCACGTTCCTGTTTTCGGCGGCGCTGCTTCTGTACCTGCAGGGCAACTTTCTCAACATCGGTTACGGCGCGCTCGACGGCTCGGACATCCGCTGGGAACGGTACGGCGCGTACTCGCTGATCAACACAGGGGCCGCGCTTTTGATCGTGCTCGTCCCGTTTGTCGCACTGTATTTCTCCAAAAAATTCTGGCGGAACATGCTGCGCTTTGTTTCCGCGGGGCTCGTGCTCGTGCAGACCGTGTCGCTCGTGTCGTACGCGCTCATCGCAAAGCCGAAGCCGACCGAGGGCGACTACGGCCTCGGCTGGGACGGCGTGATGAGCGTATCGCAGGAGGAGAACGTGATCGTGATCCTGCTCGACACGTTCGACAACAAGCTCGTTGAGCCGCTGCTTGCCGACGACCCGGCCTGCCTGGATTTCCTGGACGGCTTTACGTACTACCGCAACACGCTCGGCACGTATAAATTCACCTACCCGTCCATGACGGCGCACATGACCGGCGTGCTGTGGTTCTGCGACGGCACGTACGCCGACCGCACCGCGTACCTGAGGCACGCGTGGGAAAGCGACGAGCTGTTCACGGAGCTGCACGGCCTCGGCTACGACTCGCGCGTACTCGGCGCGTGGCAGTACCTCGGCGAGGCGCGGCCGGACCTGATCGACAACTACGAGTACGACCCGAAGATCGTGACCTCGTACCGCGGCCTGACCGAAACGATGCTCAAGCTCGTCGCGTTTACGTACCTGCCGCACGTGCTCAAGCCGGGTTTCTGGCTCTACACGGGCGAGTTCAACGCGTATAAGCAGCTTTCGATCTATCAATTGCTCGACCCGATCACCTACGGGCGCTTTGTGGGCGAGCGCATACGGGCCGACAGCGGGGAAAAAACGTTCCGCATGTACCATCTCGACGGCATGCACCTGCCGTACACGCTGTCCGCGGACGTAACGCGCGTGCCGGAGAGCGAGAGCTCGATGTTCATCCAGTCCAAGGGCGTGCTGAAGTTTACGCGCGAGATCGTCGAGCAGCTCAAGGCGGCGGGCGCGTACGACAGCTCGACGGTCATCATCATGGCGGACCACGGCGCCGTGTACAACGACCTGCCGACCGAGACGCACAACCCGGTCCTGTTCGTCAAGCCGAAGGACGCGCACGGCGCGCTCGAAACTTCGGACGCGCCGGCCTGGCTGATGGACCTGAAGGCCACGGTCCTCGACGCCGCGGGCCTGCCGAACTACGGCGATTACGGCACGTCCGTGTTCGACCTGACCGAGGACGCCGCGCGCGAGCGGTACTTCTACTGCACGCACCAGCCGGACGCAAACGGCGCGTCGATGACGGAATTTGTGGTGACGGGCGACTGCAACGACCTTTCCAACTGGAAAAAGACCGGCCGCACATGGAACAGCGCCGGAATCGAGATCGACGAGGAGTAGCATAAAAAGGGGGTTTTACCCTTTTCGGCCGGAGAGCGCGTCTTTTCGGCCGTATTTATTTTTGTGCCGTTTTTATGCGGATAAAACGGGTGATTTTGCATTATTGCGGCGGTTTTGGCGTGTTTTGCGCCGTTTTTGCACCGCTTTCCATGCCTTTATGCGCGCGGCGCGGACATGCTTGGCGGCTTGACAACATATCGATACATGATACAATACATGTGCATTAGCAAACGCTAACAAGCCGGAGGACAACGCATGGCGGACAACAGCAAAACCCTGGGGGAGCTTGCGCCGGGCACGAGCGGATTCGTCAGGACCGTGGGCGCGTCGAACCCGCGCATGAAGCGCCGCCTGATCGATATGGGCATCACGCCGATGACCGAGATCCTGGTTAAGAAGGTCGCGCCGCTCGGCGACCCGATCGAGGTGTCGCTGCGCGGCTATTCGCTGTCCCTGCGCCGCGAGGATGCGGACCAGATTACATTGCTGAACGAGCGGGAGCTTGCCGCCTTCCGCGCGCGCGAACAAACGCTGTCCGAGCGCTTCCACGCCTACGCCAAGAAGCGCCGGGACGTGCACGACGCGGACACGGACATCGCCGCGCATAAAAACGCGGCCAGGCTTTCGGAGTGGTTCATCCGCTCGGACACGTCCGGCTGCCCCCCGGGCGGCTGCCTTGCCTGCGCGAAGAACTGCGGCATGGCGCGGGACTCGAAGAACGCCCTCCCCACCAAGGACAGCCTGCCGATCAAGCTCGCGCTCGTCGGCAACCCGAACGCGGGAAAGACCACGCTGTTCAACGCCGTGACGGGCGCGAAGGAATACGTCGGCAACTGGCCGGGCGTGACCGTGGAGAAGAAGGAGCGGCATTTAAACGCGTTCGGCCACGACATCACGATCGTCGACCTGCCGGGCATCTATTCGCTCTCGACCTACTCGATGGAGGAGATCGTCGCCAGGAACTTTGTGCTCGACGAGAAACCCGACGCGATCATCAATATCGTCGACGCGACGAACCTCGAGCGCAACCTGTACCTGACCGTGCAGCTCATGGAGCTTGAAAAGCCCATGATCGTGGCGCTGAACATGATGGACGAGGTCAAGAAGCTCGGCATCTCGATCGACTGCGCACGGCTCGCGCTCGAGCTCGGCGTGCCGGTCGTGCCGATCTGCGCGCGCACGGGCGAGGGCGTGACCGAGCTGATCTCGCAGAGCGCGCGGCTGTTCGGCCTCGTGCACGAGCAGCTGCACCGCGGTTT
>CAZKGE010000244.1:0-2905 GCA_964552065.1 uncultured Oscillospiraceae bacterium
TCCTCGGGGATGAGGAATACGTCGGCGGGCATGGCCGGCATGTCGTAGAACGTGCCGGTGACGTAGCGGTGCGGCGTGGGCGCGGAGGCGATGATCTCGCCAAGGAAATAGTTTGCGCATTTTTGGTGGTCGGACACGACGCCGAGCACCTTGCTCTCGCCGATCGAGCGCACCGCGCGCACCGCGGCGGGCAGGAGCGTCAGCTCCGCGCCGATCACGGGCGCATCGCCCCTGACGCGTTCCGTCAGCACGTCGTAGTTCCTGCCGCGCGCAAAGCAGACGTACATGGCCGCGCCGGCCTCGTCCGGCAGCTCGTCGCTGAGCAGCTTTTCGACGGGCGCGATCCCCTTGAGGATCCCGCCGACGCGCCGCTGCAGCATCTCGAGGCTGTCCGGACAGTAGCTAACGACAACGACGGCGCTTTTCACGGCGGATCGAACTCCTTTTTTTGCCGCATGCGGGCGCCCAACCGGCCCGCTTTTCTCATTATACCGTCGGCGCGGGCGTTCTGTCAAACGGTTCGCGCACATCCAAAATTCGCCGGAATTTCGCGGGGTTTTCGTGATTCGTCCGGGGCTATGCGCGGCGCGTTGCGGTTGCCAACCGGCGGCCCGCTTTGCGGGCATATCACATTCCCTTTTTTGGCTGCCGCAGGATGTTTACAATTCCCGCCGTTCGAATTGTCCTTCGGCTGTGATATAATTCATATCAATTATGAGGGGTGCCCGAACGCGTAGTATGATGAAACGACGTTTTCTTGGCCTGTGCCTGACTTTTTTAATGTCCGCGGCGTTTTCCGCCTGCTCGGTGGTGACGTTTTCGCAGGGTAAGAGCGGCGCGCTCGTGATCTCCGAGGTGGTCTCGAGCAACAAGCGCTCGCTCGTCGACGATGTGATGGGCTCGCCCGACTGGGTGGAGCTCTATAACGGCACGCCCCAGTCGATCAACCTTGCCGGCTGCGGGCTGTCGGACAATCTGCGCGATCTGCATAAATATACGTTTCCCGACGTCACGGTCGAGGCGGGCGGGTATCTGATCGTGTACGCGACGGACGACAGCGCCGCCGGGCAGACGGACGTGTGCTGCACGGGGTTCGGGCTGAGCAAGAGCGGCGATTACCTGTTCCTCACGGACGCGTACTATAACCTTCTGCAGCAGCTTGAGGTTCCGGCGCTGATTACGGACGTGTCGTACGCGCGTACGGGAAACGGTGCGTACGGCTACTGCGCGCAGCCCACGCCCGGCCAAGGGAACGCCGGGGACGTGGCGTCGTCGCTGAATGCGCTGTTTCAGAGCCAGAGCCTGACCGACCTTGCCGTTACGGAGGTGCTGCCGGCAAACGCGGGCGGCTACCCCTGGGTCGAGCTGCACAATGGCGGAAACACGCAGCTTCGGCTCGAGAACTTCTATCTTTCCGACACGGAGGCCAACCCCATGCGCTGGCAGCTTCCGGCGGGCACGCTCGAACCGGGCGGCTATGTGATCGTGTACCTCTCCGGGCTCGACACGAGCGAGGGGGAGTTCCACGCGGACTTTAAGATCGGCAAATCCGACACCGCAATCGTGCTCAGCGACCTGACCGGACGGCGGCTGTCCACGCTGACGTGGGCGCTCGGCATACCGGCGGGCGTTTCCGTCGTCGCGGAGGAGGGCGATAAATACACCGCCTACCCGACGCCGGGCGCGGACAACAGCGGCGTGCGCTTTACCTCGCTCGACATGACGGACATGGACGCGGCCGATCCGGTGCGCATCAGCGAGTTTCTGCGCGACAACGACCTCTCCGCCGTCGACGCGGACGGCGACCGGCCGGAGTGGGTCGAGCTGCACAACTCTACGGGCGGCGAGCTGCCGCTGTTTGGGTACTTTCTCTCCGACGACGAGACCGACCTGTTTAAGTGGGCGCTGCCGCAGGCGACGATACCGGCAAACGGCTACATGATCGTGTTCCTGTCGGGCAAGGACCGCGCGGGCGCGGAGCTGCACGCGTCGTTCTCGATCGGCGACGACGAGGGCAGCGTGTTTTTAACTCGACTCGACGGCATGCGCGTCGACCGCATGGACGCGCCGGCGGGTCTGCCGGGGGACGTTTCGGTCGGCCGCGACGGCGGGGGAAATATAAGGTATTACGCCAAGCCCACGCCGGGCGGCGAAAACGGATACGGGTACGAAACAGCCGACGAGATCGGCTGTTTCAATCCAAACGGCGTGTTCATCAGCGAGGTCTCGGCCGCGCACGGCGTCGGCAGCACGGCAAACGACTGGATCGAGCTGCACAACGGCGGCTCCGAGACGGTCGACTTAACCGGCTGGACGCTCTCGGACGATCCGGACGAGCCGGATAAGTTCACGATCGGGCAGCTTGCCATAGAGCCGGGCGGCTACGCCGTCGTCGAGGCCACGACGCGCGCCGCGCGGCAGAATGGGGGCGTCGCGACGTTCGGCGTCTCGCCCTCAGGCGAGACGATCGTGCTGACCGACAAGGACGGCGGACGCGTCGACGCGTTCAGCACGGGCGCGCTCAAGGCGGGGCTTACGTCCGGCCGCGTCGAGAGCGACGACACGGTCGGCCGCGTGTTCTTCACGCGCTCCACGAAGAACGAAAAAAACGACGTCGACAGCGTGCGCACCGGCTACGCGCCCGAGCCGACGTTCTCGGACACGGGGCTGTACCGGACCGAAGCATTCACGGTCGAACTATCCGCGCGCAGCGACGGCGCGGAGATCCGTTACACGACGAACGGCACAAAGCCCACCTCGCGTTCCAAGAAATATACCGGCCCGATCACGATCGACGAGACCACAATCCTGCGCGCGGTCGCAATCTCGCCGGGCCTTGTCACAAGCGACGTCGCGACCGCGACGTACCTGTTCGTCGAGCCGCACACGCTGCCGGTGGTCAGCC